>CAMOLV010000120.1 GCA_946619045.1 uncultured Coriobacteriales bacterium
TCGGGCGGCGAGGCGCAGCGCGTCAAGCTCGCCAAGGAGCTGCACCGCCAGCAGACGGGCAAGACCTTCTACATCCTCGACGAGCCCACCACGGGCCTGCACTTCGAGGATGTGCGCCAGCTCATCGAGGTGCTCGAGCGCCTGGTCGACGCCGGCAACACCGTGCTCGTGATCGAGCACAACCTCGATGTGATCAAGGTCGCCGACCGCGTGCTCGACCTCGGCCCCGAGGGCGGCGACGGCGGCGGCACGGTGGTCGCCTACGGCACGCCCGAGGAGGTCGCCGCCAACGAGCGCAGCTACACGGGCGCGTTCCTCAAGACGATCCTCGAGCGCGACCGCGCCCGCATGGCGCAGGGGGATGCGTAGGCGATGGCACGCGAGAAGCGCATCGACAAGACCAACGCGCTGCGCGAGCTCGATGCCGCCGGCATCGCCTATACGGCCGAGACGTACGAGGTCGACGACGATATGCCCGGCCGCGACTACGGCATCCACGTGGCCGAGCTCCTCGGCCATGACCCCGACAGCTCGTTCAAGACGCTCGTCACGGTCACCCCGAGCGGCGGGCACGTGGTGTGCTGCATCCCCTCTGCTGCGGAGCTCGACCTCAAGAAGGCCGCCGCCGCGGCGGGGGAGAAGAGCCTCGCGATGATGCATGTGCGCGACCTCGAGCCCGTCTGCGGATACGTGCGCGGCGCGTGCTCGCCCATCGGCATGAAGAAGCGCTTCCCGACGCTCATCGACGAGACCGCGCAGCTCTTCGACGAGATAGGCATTTCGGGCGGCAAGCGGGGACTCGCGCTCCGCCTCTCGCCCGATGACGTAGTATCGTTTCTAGACGCGACGCTGGCAGATATCTGCCGGGAGGGATAGCAGATGGCCGATACGAACGAGACGGCGGTCGAGGAAGAGCAGACCGCGGGCAACGAGGAGCAGCTCGCCTCGGTGGGCAGATCCGCGATGCTCATGAGCGCCCTCGTCATCGTGAGCCGCATCACCGGGTTCGTCCGCACGTGGGCCCAGGCGTTCGCGCTCGGCGCGACGGTGCTCGCGAGCTGCTACGCCGTCGCCAACAACCTCCCCACCCAGATCTACGAGATCGTCACGGCGGGCATGCTCGTCACCGCGTTTTTGCCGGTGTACATGTCGGTCAAGAAGAAGCTCGGAGTCCAGGCGGCCTCCGACTACGTCTCGAACCTCACGTCCATCGTGCTCGTCATCACGGCGGCGGTCACGCTGCTCTCCATCATCTTCGCCGCCCAGATCGTATGGACGCAGTCCTTCTCGGCGGCGGACGAGTTCGATGCCGACCTCGCCATCTGGTTCTTCCGCTTCTTCGCCATCGAGATCGTGCTCTACGCGCTCTCGACCATCTTCTCGGGCGTGGTCAACGCCGAGCGCGACTACCTGTGGTCGTCGCTCGCCCCCATCTTCTACAACCTGTTCACCATCGCATCGTTCCTCATCTACGCCGTCCTCGCCGATTCCAACCCCACGCTCGGGCTGGTCGTCCTCGGCATCGGCAACCCGCTGGGCGTCTTCATGCAGATGGCGCTCCAGATTCCCTCGATGCACCGCCACGGCATCCGCGTGCGCTTCCGCATCGACCTCCACGACCCCGCCCTCAAGGACACCCTCAAGATCGGCGTGCCCTCCATCGTGATCCTCATCACGTCGTTCGTGACGGCCTCCATCCAGGTCAACGCCGCGCTCGGGTTCACGGCCATCGGCGCAGCCGTCGCCGATTATGCGCACCCCTGGTACACGCTGCCCTATGCGGTGCTCTGCGTGCCCATCATGACGACGCTCTTCACCGAGCTCTCCGACGAGTTCGCCCAGGGCAAGATCGAAGCGTTCTGCTCGACGGTCTCCACGGGCGCCGCGCAGATCTTCTTCTTCCTCGTGCCCTTCGCGCTCTACCTCATGGTCTTCTCCACGCCCCTCATCTCCATCTTCGGCTCGCGATTCTCGGACGATGCCATCGTGCTCGCGGCGATCTACCTCGCGGGCAGGGCGCCGTCGCTTCCCGTCTACGGCGTGGGCATGTACCTGCAGAAGGTCTTCTCGTCCACGCGCAAGATGGGGCTCTTCGCCTTCGCCAACGTGCTGGGATCTGCGCTCCAGATCGTCATGCTGCTGTTCGTGGCCCCGCACGTGGGCCTCTGGTTCGTGCCCTTCACCTCGTTCATCTTCTTCGCGTTCTTCGACGCGTTCATGTTCCTGAGCCTCAAGCGCGACTACCCGCAGATCGCCCTGCGGCCTCTGTTCGCGGGCATCCTGCGCTCCGCTGCGTTCGGCCTCGCCGGCGCGCTCGCGGGCTGGCTCATCCTGCGTCTCGCGACGCCCTTCTTCATGGCGCATTTCTCGCTGGTCATCGGATCCGTGCTGCTCTGCGTGGTCGCGGGCATCCCGTCCGTCGCGGTGACCTACGGCCTTGCGCTCGCGCTCAAGGCGCCCGAGGCCGGTGTCATCTCCATCCTGATCAACCGCCTCCTCAAGCGCGGCTAGAGAGGAGCATCATGCAGCTCATCAAACTCTCGTTCCCGGAATACGAGGCGCTCGCCCAGCGGCTCGGCGTGCAGCTGCCTCCCGAGCAGATCGGCGCCTGGGCGTCCTTCGAGTCGCTCGCCGAGGGGCGCACCCCGTGGGGCGCCTTCGCCATCATGGACGGCGAGAAGCACATCGCCCTCATCGCGTTCATGGACTACCAGACGCACGGCTACCATTACCTGCGCGCCCACCATGCACCCGTATGGGTTGCCGAGCGCACGCCCGAGCTCGAGCGCGCCGTGCTCGAGGCCATCCGCGATTACGTGCGCGCGCACGACAGGGCGGTCATCTTCTGCCGGTTCCCCGTGGCATCGCCCCACGAGGGGCTGGTCGACGAGGTGCTCTCCACCGTACCCTACGATTCGACCGTCGTGATCGACCTCTCGGGCTCGGACGACGACATCCTCGCCCGCATGAAGGCGCGCGGGCGCCGCGATGTGCGCAAGTCGCTGCGCGAGAGCCCGGCGGTCTACGCCGACGAGACCGATGCCGCCTCCCGGGATTTCTCGCCGTATTACAAGATCATGGTCGAGACGGGCGAGCGCGACGGATTCACGCCCGCTCCCCAGACCGATTACGAGAACATGCTCCGCGAGCTCGGCCCCGACCATTGCCGCGTCTTCGCGGGACGCGTCGAGGGCAGGCTCGTCAACTGGGATATGGCCGTCATGTCCGGCACGCTCGCCGGCAGGTACTACGGGGCATCGACCACCGACGCCCCCAACCGCAGCATCCTCACCGACGGCCTCATCTACTTCGAGAGCTGCGCGCTGGCAAAGCTCGGCTGCCTCTCGTTCGACCAGATGGGCGTGGGATCGGACGAGTATCCCGGCCTCCTCTCGCTCAACACCTTCAAGTGCAAGTTCGCCGAGTCGGTCACGAAGGTCGCGCCCGACCGCGACCTCATGGTGAAGCCGACGCTCTACCGCTCGCTCAAGGGCGCCCGTTCGCTGCGCGACAAGGTGCGCTCGCTGCGCTCCGCATCCGCGCCGGAGGAGCCCGAGGCCCCGCGCGAGGACATCGTCCCGGTGCTTCTCGGCGGCGACCTCTCCATCTACGCGCTCGGACGCCAGTTCCACGAGGCCTACGGCGTCACCTCGATCGCGCTCCACACCGCCTTCATCGCGGCGATCGAGCGCTCGTGCATCTTCAACTGCCGCGAGGTCGCGTCGACCGACGACGCGGTCATCGCGGCGGAGCTCTCCGCCATCGCGAAGGCGCATCCCTCCAAGCACGTCGTGGCGATGGCCAACACCGATCCGCAGATCGAGCAGCTCATCCGCATCAAGGATGCGCTTCCCCCCAACGTCGTCACGCCCATGCCCTCGGCCGAGGTCTTCGACCTCATCGCCGACAAGGCGTCCTTCGGCGAGATCGCGGCGTCCCACGGCCTGCGCGTTCCCCAGACGCAGATCGTCGACCTCGCGGGAACCGACCGCGTCATCTCCCGGATCGGATTCCCCATCATCGCCAAGGCGGCGCGCTCGGCGAGCTATATGGCCCTCTACGAGCAGGGCTTCAAGAAGGTCTATGCGCTCGACTCCCAGGACGAGCTCGACCTGCTCGTCGCCAAGCTCCGCGCCGCGGGTTACGCCGATCCCTTCCTGCTGCAGGAGCGCATCGGCGGCGACGACACGCACATGGGGGCCATCACCTGCTATGTTGACAAGTCCGGTGCGCTGCGCCTCTGGAGCGGCGCGCAGGCGCTGCTCGAGGACCATGCCCCGTCGATGCGCGGCAACTCCGTCGCCATGGTCACGCGCCCCATCGAGGAGCTGCGCAAGCCCATCGCCGCGCTTCTCAAGGACATCGGGTACGCGGGCTTCGTCGAGATCGACATCAAGCGCGACCCCAAGACGGGGGAGTGGGTCTTCTTCGAGGTCAACCCCCGCATCGGCCGCAACTCCTACATCGTCGTATGCGGCGGCATCAACCCGATCCGCGTGATGGTCGACGACCTCGTCGACGGCAAGCCTGCCCGCCTGCTCGTCGCGGACGAGCCCGCGCTCTACACCCTCGTGCCGCTCTCCCTGCTCTACCGCTACATCCTCGATCCCGAGCTGCTGGCCGAGGTCAAGGACCTCGTGGCCAGGAAGCGCATCTTCGACCCGCAGCACTATTCGGTCGAGAAGGACCCCAGGCGCGAGGCCCTCGTGCGCGGCACGGAGCTCAACCAGATCCGCAAGTTCGCACGGTACTATCCCAAGCCCACCGAGAGCTCGTTCTAGCGATGGCCGGCGGGGGAGCGACAGAGCACCTCGCGGCGCTGGCGGCCGAGGTTTCGCAGGTTCCCCAGGAGCCTGGGTGCTACCTGTGGAAGGATGCATCCGGCACCGTCATCTACGTGGGCAAGGCCAAGAACCTGCGGTCGCGCATGAGGCAGTATGTGACGCTTACCGACGAGCGCGCCAAGATCCCCCTGATGATGGATGCCGTGCGCTCGTTCGACTACGTGGTGGTGGGCAGCGAGCATGAGGCGCTCGTGCTCGAGCGCAACCTCATCGCGCAGTACCACCCCTACTACAACGTCGACTTCAAGGACGACAAGAGCTATCCCTTCA
>CAMOLV010000121.1 GCA_946619045.1 uncultured Coriobacteriales bacterium
GTGGTGGCGACCTCGATGTACTCGATGCCGTCGACGGGCTCGGTCAGCGGGTAGCGCAGGTGCCAGAGGTGGCCCGTCTCGTCATGGTACTCGGCCTCGTCGTCCGAGATGGCGGTGCAGCAGCTGGGGCACCAGTTGACGATGCGCTTGCCGCGGTAGATGAGGCCGTCGTGGTACCAGTCGCAGAAGACCTTGCGAACGGCCTTGGCGTACTCGGGGCTCATGGTGAACTTCTCGTCATCGAAGTCGATGGAGCAGCCCATGCGCTTGATCTGGTTGACGATGATTCCGCCGTACTCGCGACGCCAGTCCTGGCAGGCTTCGAGGAACTTCTCGCGGCCGATCTCGAGGCGGGAGATGCCCTCCTCCTTGAGCTTCTTGTCGACCTTGGTCTGCGTGGCGATGCCCGCATGGTCGGTGCCGAGGATCCAGCGCGTGGAATAGCCGCGCATGCGCATGTAGCGCACGAAGGTATCCTGGATGGTATCGTCCATGGCATGGCCCATGTGCAGCACGCCCGTCACGTTGGGCGGCGGGATGACGACGGTGCAGTCGCCGACGCCCTTGGAGCGCTGGTAGGCTCCGGCGTTCATCCAACGGTCGACGAGCTCGGCCTCGAAGATTTCGGGGTCGTAGGTCTTGGGCATCTCTTCCACGCTATGCTCCTTGCGTCAGTGAAATATGCAACTTGATAAGGATACCACCCAATCGGGATGCTACAGTTATGGGCACGAAGTCTCACGAAAAAGGTAAGGTAACGGCATGCTTCTCGCTCTGCTCTCGCTCTTCATCATCTTCGGGATCATCAGGCTCATCATCAGCGCCGTACGCGAGTTCATGGCATGGCTCGGACGCGGGAAGACGGTCCACGAGCTTGCCGAGAACAGCAGCGGTCTTATCGAGGAGGAGTACGCGGAGGACATCCGCCTCTATGTGCAGGCGCTCGATGAGCAGCGCTCGCTCAAGCACCTCGGCAAGGAGATCGCAGGGGAGGCTCCCCGGCTCACGGCCGAGCAGCGGCGCGCGCTCAGGAAGGCATCATTCAAAGCGCGTCGCGAGTACCTCGATTACATAAAGCTCGGGTGGTTCCAGATCGTGGTGATCTTCCTCGTGGCCAGCGCGCTCGGCCTCATCATCGAGGAAATCTGGATGTTCATCACCGAGGGTCTCACGCAGAGCCGCGTAGGCCTCGTGTGGGGCCCGTATTCCCCCATCTACGGGTTCGGGGCCGTCCTGCTCACGATTGTCTGCTGGAAGCTGCGTGAGCGCGGCGCCAAGGCCTGGCAGATCTTCGTCGTGGGCATGATCGTGGGCGGATTGCTCGAGCAGATCACCGGCTGGGGCATGGAGACGTTCCTGGGGGCCGTATCGTGGGATTACACGGGGGTTCCCGGCGCTCTCACCAAATGGGTCGCCTGGCCGTTCCTCTTCTTCTGGGGCGGCCTGGGGCTTGTCTGGTCGAAGGCGATCATGCCTGAGCTGCTCTACCACATCGGGAACCCCACCACGGTGCGCCAGGTGGTGTTCGTGTCGTTGCTCGCCATCTATCTTGCAGCCGACATCGGCATGACCGTGATGTGCTTCGGGCGCATGGCGGCGCGCGATGCGGGCATAGCCCCGAGCAACGGCTTCGAGGAATGGGTCGATGAGAACTACACCGACGAGTTCATCGCCGCGCGCTTCGAGAACATGGCCATCGACGGGGCGACGGGACGGCAGGCGGAGTAGCCGCGCGGAAATCGGAGAAGCGGTAAAGTAGAGCCATGGAGACAGCGAAGGATAGATTGAAGCTCATCCTGGGCGATCAGGGCCTCGCCAAGCTCGAGAACGCCACCGTCATGGTGCTTGGCCTCGGCGGCGTGGGCTCATCGTGCGCCGAGGCGCTCGCTCGCGGCGGCGTGGGCCATCTCGTGCTGGTGGACCGCGACATCGTGGCCCCCAGCAACATCAACCGCCAGGCGCTGGCGTTCCACAGCACGATCGGCAAGCCAAAGGCCGAGGTCATGGCGGCCATGGTAGCCGACATCAACCCGAGCTGCAGGATCGACGCGATCCAGGCCTTCATCGACAAGGACCGCATCCCGGAGCAGCTGGGTGCGCTCCCCCGCCCCGACTACATCGTCGACGCCATCGACACGATCGCCCAGAAGCTCGCCATCGCAGCATGGTGCCAGGATGAGGGCATCGCGCTCGTCTCGGCCATGGGCGGCGCCAACAAGCTCGATCCCACGCGCCTGCGTTTCTCGCGCATCGAGAAGACGGAGATCGACCCCATCGCGCGCGTCATGCGCAAGGAGTGCCGCAAGCGGGGAATCAAGAACCTCACCGTGCTCTGGAGCGACGAGCAGCCGCTCGAGGCCGAGGGCAAGCGCGATAAGATCGACGAGAAGGGCTTCGTGCTCGAAGGCGAGTCGATCCTCGGCACCATGAGCTATTTCCCGCCCATCATGGGCCAGATGCTGGCGAGCAAGGTCATCCGCGACATCGTGGGGCTCGGCGCATGATCTCCCATGCCGACCTGCATATCCATCTCGACCAATTCGACGACCCCGTGGCAACCGCCCGTGCGGCCGAGGAATCGGGAACCGCGCTGCTGTGCGCCACGACCACGCCCGCGGGATATCTGGAGGCTCGAGAAGCGCTTTCCGGCTGTCCCAACGTGCGCGTGGCCGCAGGCCTCCATCCCTGGTGGCTCGACGGGCGCTGCGGGGAGGAAGATATCGCGCTGCTGCTCTCCCTCATCCCCGGCGAGCGCTATATCGGCGAGATCGGCCTCGACTTCATGGAGAAGCATGCCTCCCGCGATACCTGGGAGCTGCAGGAGGAGACGTTCGGACGCATCTGCTCCGCAGCCGCGGAGTCATCGGATCCCGGCATGCCCAAGGTGCTGACCGTCCATTCGGTGCGCGCCTCCCGGACGGTGCTCGAGATCCTCCGCGCCACCGGCTGCCTGGAGAGGTGCATCTGCATCCTCCATTGGTTCAGCGACTCGGCGGACCTTCTTTGGGATGCGATCCATGCGGGCTGCTGGTTCTCGTTGGGAGAGCGGTCACTCCGCACGGGAAAGGGCCGCGAGTACATCAAGCTCGTCCCACGCGACCACCTGCTCCTCGAGACCGACATGCCCTGGCCGGGCGATGCCGAGCGCGGATTCGCCGCAATCCGGGAGTCGATCTCGCACGCAGAGGAGGTGGCTGGCGCCGTGCTCGGTTGCGACCCTGACAGAATCGCCGAGTTGACAAGCCTGAACGCACGCAATGTGCTGTCTTTGTGACGTTCTGAATCGCTTCCGTTCCCAATGGGCATAGAGTACAGGACGGCCTCGAGCCGCCGGTACAACCGAAAGAAGCATCTGCTATGCCCTACAGCAATATCAACATGAACGGCCGGATTCCCAACGTGCTGCTCGCCGGATCGGAAGAAGGCCTCCAGCTCACCCTCGACGATGTGGTGACGGTGTTCGCATGCAGCGAGAACTTCGTCCCCTACCTCTCCGTCGCCCTCGAATCGCTCGTCGAGAACACGTCGCCCGACAGGCGCTACGACATCGTGGTGCTCACGCGCGATATCTCGCCTTCGAGCATGCTCACCCTGTCGCATCAGTGCAACCGCGACAACATCGGCATCGGATTCCTCGACGTGGAGGCCGCGATCGGCAACCGCAAGCTCCCCCACTACGGCCATTTCCGCCTCGAGACGTACTTCCGCCTGCTCGCGCCGTCTCTGCTGCCGAGCGTGAAGAAGGCCGTCTACCTCGATTCCGACCTCGTGGTGCTCGACGATATCGCGAAGCTCTGGGATACCGACGTCGAGGGCAAGCTCCTCGCCGCGACGCGCGACGCCGACACGATCGGGCAGATCGACGGCTACGATCAGGGTGTCGGCCCGTATCTCGCCCACGACCTCGGACTCACCGATCCGCACGGCTATTTCCAGGCAGGCGTGCTCGTGATGAACCTCGAGGAGTTCCGCCGCCGCACCACCCCCGAGGAGCTGCTCGGACTGGCAACGCAGCGCGTATGGCGCTGGCTCGACCAGGACGTGCTCAACAAGGTCGCCGACGGCGACTACGTGCGCATCGACATGAGCTGGAACTACCTGTACGACTGGTGCGGCATCCGCCGCAGCTCCATCGTCGCCCAGGCACCGCAGGACTTCCGCGACGAATACGAGGAGGCGCGCAAGCATCCGCACATCGTGCACTATGCCGGGCCCGACGACCGCCCATGGCTCTACCCCCAGTGCGACCTTGCCGGCTACTTCTGGGACTATGCGCGCCGCTGCCCCTATCTGGGAACGCTCCGATCGCGACTCGAGGAGTCCCTCACCAAGCCGCTCGAGATCGCGGGTCGCACGAAGACCGCGCTGGCGCTGCATGTGGGCATGCCCCTCTTCGACAAGCTGTTCCCGCCGAGGAGCGCTCGCAGGACCTATACCATCGGCGCATACATGCGCATGGGCGGCAGTCTGGGATAGGATGCCCCGTCATACGGGCGATGAAGCGCAATTAGAGAAGAACCGCGGCACGTGCGAACGTACCGCGGTTCTGCATTGGAAGCCTATGCGACGTGCTACTTGCGGATGATCGTGGGATCGGCCTCGCCGCGCACGCACTCGGGGGTGATGACGACCTTGCGTATCGTGAGGTCGTCGGGGATATCGAACATCGTGCTCTGAAGCACCTGCTCGAGGATCGCGCGCAGGCCACGGGCTCCGGTTCCGCGCTCGAGGGCCAGCTTCGCGATCTCGCGCAGCGAGTCGTCGGAGAACTCGAGCTCAACGCCCTCGATGGCGAACATCCTGCGATACTGCTTGACCAGCGCGTTCTTGGGCGTGGTGAGGATGTCGACCAGGTCGTCCTCGGTGAGCTCGCGCGTTGCGGTGATGACGGGGATTCGGCCGATGAACTCGGGGATCATGCCGAACTTGTGCAGGTCCTGGGGCATGACCTTGGTCATGAGCTCGCTCTCGTCGTCCTCGACGTTCTTGACGAGCTCGGCGTTGAAGCCGATGCCCTTCTTGCCGATACGGTCGGCCACGATCTTGTCGAGGCCCACGAACGCACCGCCGCAGATGAA
>CAMOLV010000122.1 GCA_946619045.1 uncultured Coriobacteriales bacterium
CCAGCGGCACGTCCATGCGCAGCGCCGCGAAGACGGACGCCCACACGCCGTGGGTATGGCAGATGGCGCCCGCCTCGGGGATGGCGTTGTAGATGGCGACGTGCATGGGCCACTCGATGGTGGGCGTGGACCAGGGCACGAGATCCTCGCCGTCCTTGTTGGAGACCCAGCGCTCCCAACCGCGGGCATCGCGGAGGTTCTTCTGGAAGCACCAGTCGGGAGAGCCGGAGATGTACATGAGACCGGTCTCGAGGTCGCGCACCGAGCAGTCGCCGGACTCGCCGGACTGGGAGAGGCCCCACTTGTTGAGCAGGCGCGTGCCGCGGGCAACCTCTTCCTTCCACATGAGGTCCTTAGGCGTTGCGAAGAGTTCCTTGTAGTTCTCCATGGTAAAGACCTCCCTTTCCTACCCCTCGATCCACTGGATGTCGCCGATCAGCTCGGCGCGGACGATCTTCTGGCAGACCTCTTCCATCCAGGCCAGATGGTTGAGCGCGTTGTCGACGTTGTCTGCAAGCGCGACGGAGCCGAAGTCCTTGAGCAGCACGAACTTGGTGCCGTGGAACTTCTCGATCACCTCGTCGAAATACTCCTGGGTATGGCTGTGGGGCGTTGTGACCACGTCGGTGGAGAAGCCGGTGGAGTAATCGAAGTCGGTGATGTAGCCCTGCTCGACGAACGCGAACGGGATGGGCCTGCTGTTGTTGGCGAAGAGGCCGCAGTAGATGGGGTTGCTGTGGATGATGGCGCCGACATCGGGCATGGCCTTGAAGATGGCGAGGGCGAGGTCGACGTTGTCGTTGGGAGGCGTGATGTCGTACACCAGATTGCCGTCGAGGTCGACGACGGGCATGTCGGTGCCGTGGTAATCGTCGATCTCGCGCACGCCGATGAACCCGGGCTTGATGGAGGTCACGACGATGCCGCTCTCGCGGTCGATGACCGAGACCTCGGCGAGACCGTCGGCGTTCATGTGGCCCTCGTCGAACAGACGGTGCATGCAACGGGCCACCTCGTCTTGGTACAGCTTGATGCGATAGGCGTCGATACGATCTGACATACAACCACCTTCCGTTTCTCTCATACCTGACGTAAAAGCCGGGATCTGGCGTTCCCCGGGTCGTTCCTAAAATCAGCGCTCCTTGGAGAGCTCCTCCGTGTAGCCATGCGTGGCCTCGACGAAGAGGCGGTATTTCCTGATGAGCTGGTCGTAGACCGCACGGTTCTCCGGATTGGGCGTGAACACCTTGTCGATCTTCGCGAAGGAGAGCGCGGTTTCGGCGATGCTCTCGTAGATCCCCGCGCCGTACCCCGCGATGATCGCCGCGCCGAGGCATGCTGCATCCTGCGTGTTGCGCATGGTCACGACCTCGCGGCCGAGCACATCGGCCTTGATCTGGCACCAGAAGGGCGAGAGCGACCCGCCTCCCAGCGAGCGGATCTGGGTGACCTCGACGCCGGTGAGCTGCTCGACATAGTCGACGATCATGGCGATGTTGACGGCGGTCGCCTCGAGGAACGCGCGGACGATATGGCCGCGCGTATGGCCGAGCGAGAGCCCGTAGAGGACGCCGCGGCCGTAGATATCGGGGGTGGGGTTGGAACCTCCCCCGAAGAAGGGCATCACGAACAGGCCCTCGGCACCCGGCGGGGTCGCCGCCGCGAGCTGGTCCATGAGATCGTAGGCATTGCCCTCGCCGGCGGCTTCGCGCGCAAGCTCCTCCTGGCAGAGGGTATCGCGCAGCCACTTGATGACGATGCCGCCCTTGGCACCGCCCTGGATCATGTAGCCGCCGAGGTCGGAGTAGTTGCACGGCACGTTGCCCATCGGGTCGAAGATGGGCTCGTCGAGGGTCGTGCACACCATGAGGGCGCCGCCCGTCGACTCCGAGAAGATCCCGGGCTTGACGTTGCCCACGCCGATGGCGCCGCTCGATTGGTCCTGGGCGCCCATGACCACGAGCATATCCCGCGAGAGTCCCAGCTCGTCGGCGATCTCGGGCAGGAGATGGCCGATCTGCTCGCCGGTCTCGAGGATCTGCGGGAGCTGGGCCTCGGTGATGCCCAGATACTCGAGCATCTCGGGCCACCAGGCGCGCTCGACGATATCCCACAGGTAGCTCGTGCACCAGCTGGAGCCATGGCTGACCTTCTTGCCGCACATCCTCCACAGGAGGTAGTCGTCGGTCATGAACATCATCGAGACATGGGGCCAGAGCTCGGGCTTGTTCTTCTTGAACCAGAGGATCTTGGTCGCGGGATACACCGGGTCGATGGGGCACTGCCCGGTATGGCGCGCGATCTCCTCGGCGGAGAAATGCTCGTTGATCTCGACGGCCTCGGCCTCGGCGCGGTTGTCCATCCACACGTAGAAGTTGTCGAGCGGCTCCATCTGCTCGTCGAGGAAGACCATGGTCTCGGCTGAGGAGTCGAACGCGAAGGCGACGATATCCTCCGAGTCGACGGCGGAGTCGGCGAGCACGCGAGCCAGGCATGCCTTGAACGTCTCCCAATAGACCTCGGGCTCCTGCTCCACGCGCTGCGCGGAGGGCCGGATGAGGGGGTATTCCTGGGCATGGCTTGCAACCTTGACGCCATCGACGCCGAAGAGCGCGACCTTGATGGCGGTGGTACCGCAATCGGCACCGAGGAGGTACTTCTTGGCAGACATGTGCGCTCCCCTACTTGGCCAGGTACTCGCACACCGTCGTGACGTTCTCGGCGAAGGTGCTGCCGAACTTGTTCTCGAAGAAGGCGCCGCCGATGGTGAAGCCGGTCAGGTTCCTGAGGCTCTTCACGAAGTCGAGGCGCTCGTAGGAGTTGACGGAGCCGGCGATGCGGAACGGCATCTCGGTCGCCTCGTCGAGCGCGCGGAGCAGCTCCTCGGGCTCGCCGCCGAGATAGCGGTAGGCGCTGATGGTGAAGCCGTCGCAGCCGGCGCGCTCGAAGCCCATGGCGCACTCGACGACCTCGGGGATGGGCCTGCGCATACGGGAGTCGGGATCGAGCGCGGGGAACGGCGAATAGGTCACGCCCGCCTCGTCGAGCATCTTCTGCACGGAGGGGTAGTACGGGGTGCCGAGCATGTGCTGGGCACCGCCCGCGATGCACTGCTCCGCAGCCTTGATGCAGTCCTCCTCCGACATGGCGAGGACCTCGATGTAGACCTCCTTGCCGTGCTCCTTCATGGTTTCGGCGAGGTCGGCGAAGCTCTCGGGCGTGGTGCCCTCGATCTTGAATCCCCAGTGCTTGCACGGGGCGTCGGCGGCAGAGAGGAACACCTCCTTGGCATCGGGGACGGTAACGTCGTGCCAAGTGAGCATCGTGATCAGATTGGCCATGGGAGCTCCTCACGTTCGTCGTGGCAGATGGTGACACACGGTCTACTTCGACTATATAAGTTCGACCAGTAATTGAACCAATCTATCTGTCAGCGAACGTGAGGAGCAGGGCAAGCGGTCAGCCTAGAAGTTGATGTTGTTCCACCCGAAATCGGGGGTCGTCGCATACTTGATGTAGATGCGCGCAGGGTCGATGCCGAGCTGCTCGTTGAGCGCACCGCAGATGCCCTTGGTCATCTCCGCCCAGACCGCACCGTCGACCGGCTCGGTGGCATAGACGTCGACGGTCACGAGGGCGGCGGGGTCCGCTCCGTTGCCGGCATGGTAGATGGGCAGCCCATCCTCGAACAGGCACATCAGCCACTGCTCGGACTTGCCCGGAACGACCTCGATGAGCTGGCCGAACGTCGACTTGAGCGACTCGCGCTGCTCGGGGGTGATGGGGGTGGACGTGTAGGTATGGATGACGGGCATGGCTCCTCCTTCGATGGTGTGGGTCGAACGACCTGTCCATTCGACCCGCTAGAACGGCTTGATGGTGAATGAGAAGGTGCGCTTCTCCCCCGGATTCGCGAACTGCATGTTGCGCTTATGCTCGAACACGTCGTCCTCGTCGAGGCAGGTCGCGATGCCGGCCCACGGCTCGATGGCGAGCAGCGGCGCATCGGAGGGAGACCAGATTCCCAGGTACTTGAAACCCGCGAACCCGACCGTCACGCCATGGGCGCCCTCGTCGTCGGTGAGGGTGACGGTGCTGCCGGGAACATCCTCGAGGACGATCGCCTCGTGCTCGAACGGAGCGCGGTCGAGGCGCCAGACGTCGGACTCCTCGACGACGGGCGTGAAGCTGCCATAGTCGATGAGCCCGTTCACCTTGTCCATCCACGGCGTCGCGTAGGTCCAGCGGTCCTCGAAGACCACCTTGTAATCCTCCCAGGCTCCTTTGGTTCGCGGGATGGGGACGTTGAACGCGGGATGGCCGCCGACGACGAACGGCATGGCGGCATCCCCCGTGTTCAGAACCTCGTAGCTCTGCTTGAGGCCCTCGTCGGAGAGCTCGTAGACCATGCGGAGCCTGAAGGGATAGGGATAGCGGGCGAGCATCTCGTCGTTGGAGGAGAGCTCGAAGGCGATCCATCCCTCGCCCTGCGAGAGCACGGCATGCTCGTAGTTGCGGGCGATGCCGTGGCGCTTAAGGCTGACGGGGCCGGCCGTGCTGGTGGCGGCATCGTTGCGGAGCATGCCGACGATCGGGAAGAGGATCGGGGCATGGCCGGTCCACCAGCGGGAGTCGCCCTGCCAGAGATACTCGTAGCCCTCGAACTTGAGGCTCACGAGCTGCGCGCCATTGCTGTCGATAGTCGCCTCGTAGGAACCCTTCCTGATGGTATGGAGCGCCATATCCTTCTCCTCTCTATGAAAAAGGGACGGTCCGAGAGGACCGTCCCCATGCGATCGAGCGAAAGCCTAGCCGAGGAGCTCGGCGACGTCGAGGGCGATCATGTACTCCTCGTTGGTGGGAACCACGAGGACGCGGATCTTGCTCTCGGGCGTGCTGATGGTGCGGACCTCGTCGGAGCGGATCGCGTTGAGCTCGGGGTCGATCTCGACGCCCATCCACGCGAGCTTCTTGGCAATCTCGGCGCGCATGCGGCTGGAGTTCTCGCCGATGCCCGCGGAGAAGGCGATGGTGTCCATGCCCTCGTTGGCCTGGGCCATCTCCATG
>CAMOLV010000123.1 GCA_946619045.1 uncultured Coriobacteriales bacterium
TCTATGCCCGCCTCATCCATAAACGAAACGGCTTCCGCCGCATCCCACGAGGGGAGGGGGAAGCCGTCTTCGAACAAGGCGTCGTGCTTTTCGAGCAGCTCGAGGTATGCCGCGTCGAGCAGGTGACCGTGGATGTCGACGGCGCCTGCCATGGGCCTAGAGCTCCTTGAGCTTCTCGGTCTGGCCGAGCGCGAAGAAGCTCGTGACCAGGCAGATGGCCATGCAGACGATGCCGCCGATGAACATGAGCGGGAAGCCGCCGGGCGAGTCGATCACGAAGCTCCAGAACACCGCGGCGACGGCGCTCATGAGCGAGCCCACCATGGAGATGCGGGAGTAGATGTTGGTGTAGTCGGCGCTGCCGAAGACCTTGCGCACCAGAAGGGGCGTCTGCACCGTGGTCATGGCGTAGACCACGCCGAAGAGGAAGGCGCCCACGAGCAGCACGGGCAGGATGGACGGGATGAACCACATGAGGAGGATGCCCGCCACGCCGCAGGCGAGGCCGAAGATGATGCCCACCTTGACGGACTTGTCGTTGATGATGCCGAGCAGCACCTTGCCGATGGCCTGGCCTGCCATGGCCGCGCTGGCGACCACGCCGGATGCGGCGGCGATCTGGGGGAGCGAATCGGCGAAGGAGGTGGCGTAGCTGGCGAGGAACTGGTAGATGGTCTGGTTGAGCGTGATGATGCCGCAGAAGATGGCGAGGGCGAAGAACGCGGCCGTCTTCATGGCCTTGCTCGCGGGGACGCCCTCGACGGCGGCCGCGGGAGCGTCGCCATCCTGCGCGACCTCGTCGGCGCCGTAGGGGAGCAGGCCCTTGTCGGCAGGCTTGGAGCGCACCACGAAGAGGGTGAAGGGCAGCGTGCCGACGAGCGCGATGATGCCGAACACGCGGTAGGCCATGCGCCAGCCCTCGGGGCCGCTCTGGATGATGGAGGTGCCGATGGGATTGAAGATCACGCCGCCGATGCCGGTGAACGCCATGCAGAGGCCCACGAAGAAGCCGACGTTCTTGACGCACCAGGCGTTGATGAGGGTGGGGACCGAGAGGTAGATGAGCGGCGCGATGCCCACGCCGAGGATGGCGCCGCACACATAGAACCACGGCATCGAGTTGCCGAAGCTCATGCCGATGAGGCCGAGGCCCACGAGGCAGGTGGCGCCGGAGAGGACCTTGCGGGCGTCGAGCTTGCTGAGGTGGTTGCCTGCCATGGGAAGCGTCAGCATCATCATGATGTTCAGGATCGAGAAGTACAGCGTGAACGAGGCGCGCGGAACGCCGAAGAACTCCGAGACGGGCGTGAAGAAGATGCCCGCGCATGAGAGCGCGAGCGCGCAGGGCAGGCAGGTGATCGCGATGCAGCTCGCGACGATGGCGTACGCGTAGTGGAAGCCGCCTTTACGTTTCTCGGTCATGGGCATCCTTTCGTTCTCGTGCTGTCGGGCAAGGTGGCAGGCGCCTCGCCCGAACCGTTCTCAACGCAAAAAAGTTTATGCCGCCGTGCACGGGGGTGCCATGTGCGGCGGCATAGGATGCAGGCGGAAGCGGCGCGCCGCATTCGGGCGCGTGCACGTCCCGCGGCGGTGCGGTTAAGCCTCGACGTCGGCGAAGGCGCCGGGCATCTCGAAACCCTTCCAGGAGGGCTCGCCGGTGTAGGTCATGACCTCCTCGACGCCGTCGAGGGCGCGGACGGCGCCGGATGCGGAGCCCTCCATCTCGAAGTCGCCGCCATAGGCGACGACCGGGGCGATCCAGCCCACGCGCTCCTCGATGTAGGCGACGAAGCCCTTGTCGTTGGAGACGCCGCCGGTGAGGATGATGCCGTCGACCTGGCCCTTGAGCGAAGCCGCGAAGGCGCCGATGGCCTTGGCGGTCTGGTAGGCCATGGCCTCGTAGACCACCTTCGCCCAGGCGTCGCCCTCGTCGATGCGCTTGTTGATCTCGATGGCATCGTCGGTGCCGAGCAGGCCCTTGAGGCCGCCCGTCTTGCCGATGACGCCCATGATCTCCTTCTTGTCGTGCTCGCCCGAGAAGGCCAGCGCCACGACGGGCTTGAGGGGCACGTCGCCGGAGCGGTTGGGCGCGAAGGGGCCGGAGCCCTCGAGCACGTCGTTGGTGTCGATCATGCGGCCGTGGCGGTGCGCGGCGACGGAGAGGCCGCCGCCCACGTGCGCGACGATGACGTTGATCTCGTCGTATGCCTTGCCGAGCGTCGCGGCGTAGCGGATGGCGCACTCCTTCTGGTTGAGGCAGTGCACGTGGCTCTTGCGGTAGACGCCGGGGTATCCGGTGATGCGCGCAACGTCGTCGAGCTCGTCGGTATCGGGCTGGTTGACGGCGAAGGCGGGCTTGCCGGTCTTCTGCGCGAAGGAGTGGAGGATGGGGGCGCCCAGGATCGCGGGGTGGTTCATGCCGCAGTTGAGCACGTGCTCGCACACGGTCTCGTCGATGGCGAAGATGCCGCCCACGGTGGGGCCCATGCCGCCGCAGTAACCGGAGAAGGCGTCGATGGAGTCGAGCGTGACGCCGGCGGCATCGAGCTCGCGCTCGATGGTGGCCACACGGTAGTCGAGCTGGTCGGCGGCGAGGTCGAACTGGGCGAGCTCGGCGGGATCGTGGCGCACGTTCGCCTTGAAAACGGGCTCGGTGCCCTCGAAGACGGCAACCTTGGTGGAGGTGGATCCGGGGGAGAGCGTGAGGATGCGGTAAGCCATGTCTGTTCCTCTCAGGTGACGGTGTGCCGTGTCGAGCATTAGCGGCGCAAACGGACTGCGTGCATGATACAAGGCTATGCGAGAAACCCGTCCGTCGCCATGGACCCGCTTATAAAAAAGGATTGCTTTGCACGGAGGTCTTTGTGCACGAGTACAGGTGGTACACTAACAACTGGCTAAATCGGTTTCAGAATATTGCGGTCGGGCGAACGGGGGCTCTTTATGAAGCTGAGGACCGTGCTAAGCGAGCTCGGGGTGACCGACCACGCCGATGGCCGCGGCGTCGACCTCGAAGAGGACGTGTTCACCTATCCTGCGACGAATTTCGACATGTCGTTCGAGCAGCTCCTCATGCTCGCGCCCGAGGGAGACCCCTCGGTTCCCGAAGGGCATCTGGGCATCACGCTCGTCTATTGCGGGGACGCGCTCCCCGAGGGCAGGGAGCGTCCGGCCGACCGCGTGATCCTCTGCGCCGCCCCAGGCGGGTACGAGGCGCTGCGGGCGCGCTTCGGGCAATTGCCCGAACGCCATATCTACCTCGACCTGCAGCGCAAGCGCCTCTACTCCGCGTTCCGCAGCTCCTACGATATCCAGCGCTTCGCCGACAAGGCCCACGAGATCCTCGGCAACCCCCTCATGATCGTGAATTCGGACCGCCGCCTGCTCGCGAGCGCGGGGTCGTTCCCCGAGAACCGCGCGGACGTGCTCGAGGAGATCAACCAGGGCTACGTCTCGGAGGAGGTCAACGCCGAGCTCGAGGCCGAGGGCATCCTCGACGACGTGCGCCGTATCGGCCACTCGATCATCTCCGAGAACCCCCGCTTCGGGCAGCGCTGGGTCACCTCGATCATCTCGTTCCACCACATGGAGATGGGCCGCTTCGACGTGCTCGAGCAGGATCGCCCCATCACCGATACCGACCTCGAGCTCGTCGACTTCGCGGGCACGCTCGCGGCGACCATGATCGACAAGCTCGGCATCGCGGGCGAGCGGGCGGGCTCGGGCTCCACGGTGCTCGACGACATCCTCGGAGACACCTTCGCCAACGAGAAGACCATGCGCGCCCAGCTCAAGCTGAGCTCGATGCCCCTCGACGAGACGTACGTGCTCATGCAGCTCAAGTCCGACCGCGAGATCTCCCGCGTGCACCTGCAGCGCATCGCGGCCCGCGTGGGCCATGCGTTCCGCAACAGCCTCTGGACGCAGCGCGACGGCAGCCTCGTGGTGCTCCTCTCGCTGGGACCGCGCCTCTGCGCCGGATGGGATGCCTACGACCGCGCCGAGCGCATCCTCGGCCAGCGAAAGGAGTTCCTCCACACCCTCGCCCAGAACGGGCTCATGGCCTACGTGAGCGAGCCGTTCGAGCAGCTCAGCCTCGCGCCCGACCGCTATATGCAGATCCGCGACCTCATGGCGTCGCGCATCGCGGACGATGGGCCGATCGTCTTTTTCTGGAAGCACCGCTACGCCGTGCTCGCAAGCCTGGCCAAGACCTTCGGGCAGGCCGACATGATGCTCGACAAGCGCGTCGTGGCCATGCAGCTCTACGATGCCGACCACGGCACGTCCTACCTCGAGACCGCGTGCCGCACGGTGGAGTTCCCGGGCAGCCCCGCCGAGGCGGCCAAGGCCCTCAACGTGCACCGCAACACCTACTTCTACCGGGTCAACAAGATCGACGAGCTCTTCCTGATCGACCTCAAGAAGGGGGAGGACCGGCTTGCCGTGGCATTCTCCACGCGCTTCCTCGAGGGCATGGGAAACCAGGTGCTCTACGATGTGGACGGCATGCCCGAGTCATGGCGGCAATCGTTCGAGCATCGCGACCGCGATTGAGCATTAGTCACTTGACCGATAGTGCAAACCAGCCTGTATGAGCTTTAGGACGATTGCACAACGGCTTTCCCCGTAAACTTTTCATTATCAGAGGTTTGTTGATATTCCGTCTTCATGAGAGGGGAAATGCCATGACCAAGATTCTCGGCATCTCGTTCGGAACCAAGAACGGCAACAACGATTGCGTCTGCAAGGAGGTGCTCAAGGGTGCCCAGGAGGCCGGCTGCGAGGTCGAGTTCATCCGCGCCCAGGACCTCGAGATCAAGCACTGCACCGGCTGCATCGCCTGCGTCAAGGCCCTCATGAGCGGCCGCGGCAACCTCTGCATCCACAAGGACGACTTCGACTGGCTCGCCTGGAAGATGTTCACCTCCGACGGCATCATCATGGTCGACCCCATCTTCGAGACCGGCGTCACCGGCCTGTTCCACACCATCATGGACCGCTTCGGACCCCGCATGGACACCGGCAACAACTTCATCG
>CAMOLV010000124.1 GCA_946619045.1 uncultured Coriobacteriales bacterium
CACGAGCAGGCCAAGAGGCGGCCGCTCATCGTGGTGAGCAACGACAAGTTCAACTCTCGCTGCAATCTGACCATGACCATTCCCATCACCTCGGTGGACTCTGGCTACCCACTGCACATCGACGTGGGCACGGTGCCGGGAGAGCGAGGAGGCGGGCCCGTGAGGGGTTTCGCCGAGGCCGAGCAGCTTAAGTCACTTGACCTTGACGCACGTGGCGCGGTCAAGGTCGGCACCATCGACGAGGCCGGAATGGACAAGATCCTCGGGCTGGTGCTCGGATGCCTTGTGTCACCCGATATGATGATCGTATCTGGATTCTGATCTCCGTGCGGGCGGTGCGCTATCCCGCATGTGTATTTGGGGTCTGACCCCAAATACACATTGCCTGGCTCACTCGCCGCTCAAGCGCTCGATGGCAATTTGGGCGAAGCGGCGGACCTGCTCGCTGCCCTGGGCGGCGGCGCGGCGCAGGGCGGGAAGGTACGACGCGTCGCCGCTGTTGCCCATGGCGATGGCGGCGTTTTGCCTGAATATGTCGATGTCTCGGATGTAGTTGTACGCAACCGGCCGAATGCACGCCTCGTAATAGGCGTCGTCGCAGAACAGCATCTCCTCGAGCGAGAAAGCGCCGGCGAGCCAGTCGAGGTACGGGTCGGGCGCCTTGGACGCCGCAAGCACGTGTGCGTTCCGAGGGCATGCGACCTGACAGGCGTCGCAACCGTGTACCCTTTGCCCGATAAGCGCGGTCACTGCCGGATCTTTGCGTTCACCAGGCGAAAAGTTGCTGTAAAGCACGCAGCGCGTCGGGTTGAGCGCGCCGTCGTCGTCCATGGCGCGCGTCGGGCAGGCGTCGATGCACTTGCGGCACCCGTCGGGGCAGCCGCGGCGAGGCTCGTGCACCTCGCATTCGAGCTTCGCGTCGACGGGAATCGTCACGAAAATGATGAACGACCCCAGCTCATCGGCGTATGCAAAGTTGTTACGCCCGTACGTGATCAGCCCCGCCCGCGCTGCGATGGCGCGGTCGACGAGCTGCATGTTGGTGTGGTCGTACAGCGAGCGGACCCCGACGCTTTCCAAATATCGCTCGAACAGCAGCACGCGCTGGCCCTCGAGCGTTTCGTCGGGCGGCAGGTAGGAACGCGAAAGGTAGATGCGCCCCAGATGTTGCAGCAGCTCATCGGGGTAGTCGATGCGCCCGACGGCGCGCACGAGCGAGATAACGCTCTTCGCCCCTGGCACCTTCTGCTGGGGGCGCGCCGCTTTGCGCAACTTGGAATCGGGGTCGGCGACGTTCCACAGGTCGTAACCGTGGCGCCGGCACAGCTCGTCCTCGTAGTCCTCGATGGGATCGGCCGTCGTCACGCCCACGCGCGCGAACCCCAGCTCGAGCGCCTTGCGCTTGATGTTTTCGGTCAGCTCATGCACGTTGGCCATGGTGCCTCCAAAGATGTTGCCAGCAATGAGTTCCAGGACGCTTCTCATGCTCATTATAGATTCGCAAAGGGAAAGTCTGGTGTTGGCTAGGCCTCCAAGTTTGTGTCATGGGGACGGTTCTCTTGACACAGAGCCGAAGCGCGCAAATAGGCGAAGCGCTCAACCAGGCTAAACGCCCAATCTGTTGTGTCATGGGACGGCTCTCTTTACGCGGGGCGCTAAGGGCGAGGCGTCCAATCGGGTTGAATACTTCCGCGCCGTTGCCTACGGCTCCAGACATATTGCCTGGCCTGGCGTCGCATCGGGCCGTCAAGAGGCAACAATTTCCCTGTTTTCTAACGCAAATTTGCATAAAAAAGTCCAGCTGCGAGCTGCTTTGCTAGCATAAAACTTGCCATAAAAGTGCCACTTTAGCGGCAAACTGCATTAAGACGCAATCGAGATCGAAGGCGTATTAGCGTAAGGAAGCCGCAATAAAATGGCAAAACGCCAGCCAAATGCTGGCGAGTTTTCTTTTATGGCATATATGAGTAAATGGCATAGATAAGTCATCAGCTCAGTGGTTATTACGAGCCAAAGTGAACACCGTTCCATTTCTTGCCGTACATCGTCCCGCCGCTAAATGGACACCCCCACGCGAGCTAATGGACGCGATTCCACGCAAAATGGACGCCTCTGCAACCTGAGGGCTCGCCCGAACGCCACAATCATCTACAGCACGGCAAAGACGACCGTGCGACCGATGATTGGAGGTGCCTTATGGGCAGACGAATCAGCTATCGGGACGTCTTGCGCCACCGCGCCAACGGCAGGAGCATCCGCGAGATCGCGGCCGCGTGCTCCTGCTCGAGCTCTGCGGTGCAGGACATCCTGGCCAGGGCGGAGGAGAACGACGTCGGCTGGGACGACGTGGCGCCGCTCACGGATGACGAGGCGAGGAGGCTCGTCCGCGGCAATCCGGGCAAGGGCGACGTCGCGTTCGCGGCCATCGACTTCGAGCGCATCGATTCCGAGATGGCGCGCGACAGGACGATGACGCTCTCCATCCTCTGGGAGGAGTATTACGCATCGGCCGTGTCGCGGAAGGAGCGGCCCTACCTGTACAGCCGCTTCTGCGAGCTCTACGCCATGCACAAGGAGGATGCCGGCATCAAGGGGCGCAAGAACCACGTGCCAGGCGACCTCGGCGAATTCGATTACGCAGGCAAGACCATGTCGGTCATCGACGAGCTCACCGGCGAGGAGATCGCCGCATACCTGTTCGTGGCGTGCCTCCCGTTCAGCCAGAAGACCTACGTCCGCGCCGACCCGTCGATGGACATTGACCATTGGGTGGAGCAGTCGATGCTCGCGTTCGAGTTCTTCGGCGGGGTCCCTCGGCTGCTCACCACCGACAACCTCAAGGTGGGGATAACCAAGCACGCCAACGACGAGATCGTGGTCAACCGCACGTTCCGCGAGTTCGCCGAGCATTACAACATCGCCGTCATACCGCACGCGATCGGCCGGCCGACCGGGAAGGGGTCGGTGGAGTCTAATGTCGACAAGATAGCGAACCGCATCCGCAGCATGCTTCGCAATCGGGCGTTCTTCAGCTTCGACGACCTCAACGCCGCCATCGCTGAGCTGCTCGCCGACCTGAACGCCCGCCCGTTCCAGAAGCGCGATGGCTCGCGCGAGTCGGTGTTCGCCGAGCAGGAGGCGCCTTTCCTGCAGCCGCTGCCGCGAGAGCGCTACGACATCGCGCACTGGGGCCCGAAGGTCAAGGTGCCTGCCGATTACCACCTGCAATGCGTCGAGGACCACGTCTACTACTCGGTCCCCTGGCGGTGCGCCGGCAAGGTGGCGGAGATGCGCACGACCATGCGCGCCGTCGAGATCTTCGTCGACGGGTCACGCGTCGCGTCCCATGCTCGAGACCGCTCGCTGCCGAAAGGCTGGCACGTGACCGATCCGTCTCACCGCCATCCGGACCACGACGCCTGGGTCAGCCACGACAGCGGCTGGTTCCGGCAGAAGGCCAAGGGCGTGGGGCCCGCGTGCCTGCAGGTCGTCAACGGCTTCCTGGAGGCCGGCGTCGCCGAGGAGCAGGGATGGGGATGGTGCGAGAAGCTGCTGCGCAAGCTCGACAGGATCCCCGCGCAGGCGATCGAGTCCGCCTGCGAGACCGCCCTCACGGCGAACGCCGCACCAAGCTACAAGACCGTCAACACGATCATCAGGAACCGCGCCGAGGCCAAGGAAGCGCAGAAGCCCGCAGGCGGCAACCCGTGGGCGCTCCGCCGCTTCAAGTAGGAAGGATACATCATGCTGAACGAACAGACGAAGTCGAAGCTGCGGGCCATGAAGCTCTCCGCCGTTATCGACGCGGCCGATGCCATGAGCGCCGTTCCCGGCTCGGAGAAGATGTCGCACGAGGAGTGGCTGGGCGTCGTCACCGACCACCTCTACGAGGTCAAGATGGCCACCAAGCTCGATAACCTGATAAGGAACGCGAACCTCGGCGAGCCGACCGCGTGCCTGGAGGACCTCTGCGCGGACGCCGACCGCGAGATCGACATGGGCTTGATCTCGGACCTCGCCACCGGGTCCTACATAGCCAAGGGGCACAACGTCATATGCCTGAGCGCAGCTGGCGGCGGGAAGACCTGGCTGGTCTCGGCGCTCGGCGTGGCCGCATGCCGGCAGTACGTGCGCACCCTCTACGTGAACTACCGGGACATGCTCGACTTGCTCGCGATCGCGCGCAAGGACGCCGCCAAGCACGAGGCCCTCGTGAAGAGGCTCGCCAACGTTCCGCTGCTCATAGTGGACGACTACCTGCTGAAGGACGCGGACGAGGGCGACATGGACGAGCTGTTCGCCGTGATCGACCGGCGCACGGTCAAGCGCAGGTCGACGATACTGGCGTCGCAGTACCTCGTGGGAGGCTGGGCCGAGCGCATGGGCGGCTACCCTGCCGCCGAAAGCGTCGTCGACCGCGTCAAGAACCGAGCGTACACCATCGAGCTGAAGGGAGACGTGTCCATGCGCGAGCGCTTCATGGACCCCGAGATCAGGGCGCATGTCGACAAGCGGGAAGGGGGCTCGCGATGAGGGCCCTGGAACCGTGGATGATGGACGCCGTCGAAGCGATGTGCGAAGGGGGCTTCCCGCCCGGCCTGAGGAGCTGGCTGCTGGCCGCCTACGGCCACGGATCGGCATGGGAGGCCGGCACGATGGACCCGGGGGAGCTGTGCCCGAACTTCGGCCATGAGGAACCCCGCATCGATTGTTGCAGCTGCGGCGTGGACGCTTGCGTGGTTCCCGAGAACATGAACTTCCCGACGGCCAACGTCTTCGACGTCGTCATACGGGAGTACCTGCTTGCGACGGGGTCCTTGCCGACGGAGGAGCCCGTTAGCCTGGCGGAAGCTCGCGAATACGATATCTCGTTCTAATCCGATGCCCTAGGAGGCGGGCTGCCCGGATGCGCCGTTTGCGCCCGGGCGGTCCGCCGCTCGGCCTTGCTGTCCATTTTTGTCGGAACGGTGTCCACTTCATCATGGAACGGTGTCCATTCCCCTGGAACGGTGTTCACTTTGGCTCGTAATAACCA
>CAMOLV010000125.1 GCA_946619045.1 uncultured Coriobacteriales bacterium
CCTGCTGGCTCGTGAACTCGACGACGGCCTGCGAGACGAGGTCGGCCTTGGCGAGATGCGCGGCGCGGGCCGCGAGCTCGACGCCCTCCTGATCTCCGCCCGCCTGCTCGGCGACGGCGCGGGCAAGGGCCTCCATGCGCTCGGACTTCTGGAGCACGGTGCCGAGCTTCTTCTGGAAGACGACCTGGGCGAGGCGCTCGCGGAACGCATCGAGGCCGACCTTGAGGTCCTCATCGTAGAAGAACTTGGCGTCGTCGAGGCGGGGCCTCACGACGCGCTCGTTGCCCGCGCGGACGGTGTCGTTGACCGCGGGGTCGGCGTTCGAGACGATCACGAACTCGCGGGTGAGCGACCCGTCGGGGGCGTAGATCGGGAAATACCGCTGGTGCTTGAGCATGGCCTCGACGATGATCTCGTGCGGAACTGCGAGGAACTCCTCGTCGAAGGAGCCGATGACGACGGTCGGCCACTCGCAGAGGTTGACGACCTCGTCGAACGTGCCCTTGGGCGTGTCGACATGGGCGCCGCCTCGTGCGGCCTCGACCTCTTCGATGCCGGCGCGGATGGCCTCCGCGCGGCGCTTCTCGCCGAGGACGAAGGCGTCCTCGAGCACCTTCTCGTAGGCGGCGGGCTCGGGAACGACGTGCTCGCCCGCGCCGAGGACGCGATGACCGCGCGTGGTGTTGCCGCTCGTGACGTCTGCATACGCCACGGGGACGACCTCGCTGCCGAGCAACGCGCAGATCCAGCGGATGGGGCGCACGAACGTGGCGTGCTCGCTCCCCCAGCGCTGGCTGCGGTAGTTGGGCCACTGGATCGCGGCGATGGTCTGCTCGCACAGGCGCGAGAGCAGCTCGACGGCATCGACCGAGGCGATGGAGCGCTCGGCGAAGACGTACTCGTTGCCGTCGGTATCGACGCGGCGCACGAGCGCATCGGCAGTCGTGCCGTTCTTGCGCGCGAATCCCTCGGCGGCCTTGGTGGGGTTGCCCTCGGCGTCGAAGGCGATCTGCGTCTTGGGACCGCGGACGACCTCGTGGATCTCCTCGGTCGCCGTGGCGCACGCCTCGACGATGACGGCGAGGCGCCTCGGCGTCGAGAGCGTCCTGGCAGCGCCGTGGGCGAGGCCCGCGTCGTCGAGGCCCTTCGAGATGAGCTTGCCGAGCTGCTCCTGGGCTTTCATGAGGGGCGCGGAGGGCATCTCCTCGCAGCCGATCTCAAGCAGGAAATCACGGGTATCCGCCATTTAGGCCACCTCCTTCTGGGAATCGGACGCCTTTCCGGCGACCAGCTCCAGATAGGCCTCGCAGCAGGCCTTGGCGATGGTGCGGACGCGCAGGATGTAGTTGGCGCGCTCGGTCGCGGAGATCGCGCCGCGCGCGTCGAGCAGGTTGAACGCATGGCTGCACTTCATGACGCAGTCGTATGCGGGGAGCGGAAGCTTGTGGTCGAGGCAGGAATGGCACTCCTCCTCGTACTCGTCGAACTTGCGGCGCATCATCTCCACGTTGGCGACCTCGAAGTTGTAGCAGCTGAACTCGTACTCGTTCTCATGGAAGACGTCGCCGTAGGTCATGGGGGTGCCGTCAGGCAGGTACGACCAGATGAGGTCGTAGACCGAGTCGACTCCCTGGATGTACATGGCGATGCGCTCGAGGCCGTAGGTGATCTCGACGGGAACGGGGTCGACCTCGATGCCGCCGACCTGCTGGAAGTACGTGTACTGCGTGACCTCCATGCCGTCGAGCCAGACCTCCCAGCCGAGGCCCCAGGCGCCGAGCGTGGGGCTCTCCCAGTCGTCCTCGACGAAGCGGACGTCGTGCTTCGCGGGATCGAGGCCGATGGCGGCGAGCGAGCCGAGGTAGAGGTCCTGCGAATCCTGCGGGCAGGGCTTCAGGATGACCTGGAACTGGTAGTAGTGCTGCATGCGGTTGGGGTTCTCGCCGTAGCGGCCGTCCGCCGGGCGGCGGCACGGCTGCGGATAGCAGGTGCGCCATGCGGCGGGCCCGAGGCTGCGGAGCGTGGTGGCGGTGTGGAACGTGCCGGCACCGACCTCCGAGTCGTAGGGCTGCATCACGGTGCAGCCCTGGTCTGCCCAATACTTGTCCAAGGCAAGGATCATGTCTTGGAACGTCAGAACATCAGGATTCATCGATCAAGCCTTTCGTCGTTCTGGAAAACCATCATCTATATCGTAGCAATATCCTCGGGCGGCCAGAAAATGACCACGGCATGGGAATTGACATCCTCGACGGCGACGGGGCCGATGGCCCTCGAGTCGCGCGAGTTGACGCGGTTGTCTCCCATCACCCAGATATAGCCATCGGGGACGGTGTAGGGATACGTGATGCCGGGCCCCTCGTCCTGGAGCGGATACGAGGGCAGGCCGAGCGTGTACGGCTCGTCGAGCGCGACGCCGTCGACGTAGACGATGCCATCGACCAGGTCGACGACCTGGCCCTCGGTGGCGATCACGCGCTTGATGAGGATGGTCGTCTGCCCATCCTGCTCGCGCTCGAAGGTCACGATCTCGCCGGGACGGGGATCGCGGAAGCGGTAGGAGATCTTCTCGCCGATGACGCGGTCGCCGACCTTGATGGTCTGCTCCATCGACCCGGACGGGATCTCGTAGGAATCGATGATGAAGGTGCGCACGATGAGGGTGAGGATGATCGCGAGGACGAGCGTGAGAACGAGCCCGGGGAACCCGCCCTCGTCATCATCGTCGAAGTCGTCGTCCGAAACGACCTTAAGATGCGCCGGTTTCGCCATCAGCCCCTCCTTCCATGTATGCCTCGTACAGATCCGGCCTGAAGCGGCGCGTGCGCTCGAGGGCGGATGCGAGCCTCCATGCATCGACGGCGGCATGGTCGCCCGAGAGCAGGACGTCGGGTACCTTCATGCCCCTGAAATCCGCTGGCCTCGTGTACTGCTCGTATTCGAGCAGGCCGGAGGAGAACGATTCGTCGACCGCGCTCATCTCGTCGCCCAAGGCGCCTGGGATGAGGCGCACGAGCGCATCGATCGCGCACAGGGCGGGCAGCTCCCCGCCGGTGAGGACGTAGTCCCCGATCGAGATGACCTCGTCGGCGAGCGTGTAGACGCGCTCGTCCATGCCCTCGTAGCGTCCGCACACGAAGAGGATGCGGTCCTCCCCCGCCAGACGCTCGGCGGTTCGCTGGGTGAACGTCTCCCCCACGGGAGAGAAGAACACGACGTGGGCGGGAGCATCCGCCATCGTCTGGATGGACTCGACCGCCTCGAAGATGGGCGCGGGCTTCATCAGCATGCCCTGGCCCCCGCCGAACGGCGCATCGTCGACGGTATTGTGGCGGTCATGGGTCCAATCGCGCAGGTTGTGCGCATGGAACTCGAACAACCCCTTCGAGCGGGCACGCCCCATGATCGAGGACGACATGTACGGCTCGAAGAACTCGGGGAAGACGGAGAGCGTCTCGTAGCGTTTCATGGCTAGAGGTCACCGCCCATCATGATCGCGCCTTCGGGCAGATCGAGGTGGATCTCGCCATCCCGGGCATCGACGATGAACTCCCTCCTCACGGGGACGAGGAGCTCCTCCCCATCGGATTCGATCGCATAGACATCCTGGTCGGGACCCGCCATGATGGCGGAGATGCTGCCGAGGAAACCCAGCTTCGCATCGAAGACGGAGGAGCCGATCAGCGCCTCCCTATCGAGGAATCCGACCTCCTCCGGAAGATCGTCGAGCTTGGCGAGGACGGTCTTGCCCACAAGCTCCTGGGCATCCCCGATGGTGGAGATGCCCTCGAAGGATACGAGCTGCGATGAGCCGCTGCCCGAATCGGCAGCGGCGATCTTGAGGAAGCGGCCGGTCTTGAGCGCCGGCGGAACCAGCGCAACCTCCATCGACTTCCTCAATAGCAGAGGAAGGCCGTGGACAGATGCGACCACGACCTCCCCAGATTTTGCATGCGTCTTGATAACGCGCGCTATAGACTTCCAACGAGTCCGCACGACGGCCTAGCCCAGAACCTCGACTTCGACCTCCGTGCCGACGCGCTGTCCAAGCGCACGGGCGAGGGTACGGATAGCCTTGATGGTGCGGCCGCGACGTCCGATGATCCTTCCCGCATCTTCCTCGGCACAGCTGACCTCGATCAGAGCGCCGGATGCGCTGTCGGTGACATCGAGCGTGACCGCATCCTCATCGTCGACGAGACCGCACACGATGAACTCGACAAGATCGGCGACCTTATCGGAAGGCATCGTGGATGCAGCCTGATCGACCTCGACGGTCTCAGGTGTGTCCATAGGAACCTCTACTCAGCGGCTTCTGCAGCTGCGGCGGCTTCCTCGGCAGCCTTGGCGGCCTTGGCGACGGCCTTCTTGGAAGGCTTGACCTTCTTGTCGACGACGGGGGCACCCTCGCGGGCAACGTTGATGAGGGCTGCGACGGACTCGGTGGGCTTGGCGCCCTTGGCGAGCCACTCGTCGATCTTCTCGAGGTCGAGGGCGATGACCTTGGGAGAGACGACGGGGTTGTACTTGCCGACCTCCTCGATGTAGCGGCCATCGCGCGGCATGCGGGAATCGGCTACGACGATGCGGTAATACGGACGCTTCTTTGCACCATGACGGGCCAGACGGATCTTAACTGCCAATGAAAACTCCTCTAATCGGGCGGTGCGTCGGATGTTGGGGTAGGCTGCACCGCAAGCCACATTGCAACTTGTTTATTCTACGACATAAACCCAGCAAAGCAAGGTCGATGTTCGCTGTATTTTGATTATTTGGTGGTCGTGCATGTATAATGAACATATGTTCGATGACGCTGCACAGAACACCGCCCTGCAGTGGCGGGGAAAGGCGATCGGCCTCCTCGACCTCGACGCATTCTTCGCGTCGGTCGAGCAGCTCGACCATCCAGAATGGCGCGGATTGCCCGTCATCGTGGGCGGATCGCCCGATAAGCGCGGGGTCGTTTCGACTGCATCGTACGAGGCCCGCAGATACGGCGTCCGCT
>CAMOLV010000126.1 GCA_946619045.1 uncultured Coriobacteriales bacterium
CTGGAGAATGTGGTGGGCGCTACAAGATTTGAACTTGTGACCTCTTCCGTGTCAGGGAAGCGCTCTCCCCCTGAGCTAAGCGCCCGTCAAGTGGAGCAAAGGAAACTATAGCCGAAAACGGCGCAAGATACAACGTGAATTTTAGAAACATTGCGAGAGCGGTCTGATGATGCCGCCTCCGAGACAGATCCTGCCGTCGTAGATGACCGCGGACTGGCCCGGCGCGACCGTGCGCACCCGCTCGGGCCACATCACCTTCACCATGCCGTCTGCCTGCGGTTCCACGTATGCCGGACGCAGCGTGCCCGTATGGCGCGTGCGCACGAGGTACTCCCCCGCCGCAGGCGCCGACCCGGCGACCCAATGGGCATCCTCGAGAACATCCACGCAGGTCCAAAGCGCCGGGCATTCGAGGTCGGCTGTCACATAGACGGTATTCGACGCCGTATCGGTGGCAACCACGTAGCGCGCGGGACCTCCGCCCAGATCGAGGCCCTTGCGCTGGCCCACGGTGAAGAGGAAGGCGCCGTCGTGGTGCCCCAGCACCTTTCCCGTTTCCCACTCCACGATATCGCCCGCGCGGCGGTCGAGGGAGTCGAGCAGGAAGGTCCGCAGGCCGACCGGCCCGATGAAGCAGATGCCGTCCGAATCGGGCTTGTCGGCGACCGAGAGCCCGCGCTCGCGGCACATCTCGCGCGCCACCGCCTTGGATGGCACATCGCCCATGGGGAACAGCACGCGGTTGAACATCTCGCCGGGGACGCGCCAGAGGAAGTACGTCTGGTCCTTGTGCTCGTCGGCGGCGCGCATGAGCGTGGCCGGACCGTCCTCCGCATGCGTGCAGGCGGCGTAGTGGCCGGTGGCGATGAGGTCGGCACCGGCCGCGAAGGCCTTATCGGCGAAGGTGCCGAACTTGACCGTCTGGTTGCACATCACGTCGGGGTTGGGGGTGTAGCCGCGCGCATAGGAATCGACGAGGTAGTCGACGACCGTCTCCTTGTACTCGCGCTCGCAGTCCCAGACCTCGAGGGGAAGCCCCAGCTCAACCGCGACGCGCTCTGCATCGGCGAGCTCCTCCGCCCACGGGCATGCGAAGCCCGGCAGGTCGCGCGACCAGTTGCGCATGTAGATGCAGGTCACATCGAAGCCCTGCTCGACGAGGAGCGCCGCCGAGAGCGCGGAGTCGACCCCGCCGGACAGCCCGAGGAACACGCGCGCGCTCATGACAGGCCTCCCACGCGTCCGTATTCGGAGCGCACGGTCTCGATGATGATCGATGCCGCGCGGTCGATGTCGTCCTCCGTCGTGAATCGCCCGAGGGTCATGCGCAGCGACCCCGCAGCCGTGCGCTCGTCCATGCCGATGGCGGTGAGCACGTGCGAGATGCGCATCTTGGACGCGGCGCAGGCGCTTCCCGTGGCGGCGAGCACGCCCGCGCGGCCCAGCATGAGCACCAGGCGGCGCGCCTCGATGCCTGGGAACGAGATGTGCAGCAGCCCCGGGAGGCGGAGCTTGGGATTGCGCGGACCCGATACGACCGCTTCGGGGAACGCGGAGACGAGCGTGCGGGACAGGCGATCGCGCAGCTTCGCGAGCCGCTTGGCCTCGGCCGTGCGCTCGGCGGCAGCGATCTCGAACGCCCGCGCGAAGCCGATGATGCCCGCGACGTTCTCGGTGCCCGAACGGATGCCCCGTTCCTGGCCGCCGCCCGCCACGAGCGGCCTCAGCGCGATGCCGTCGGCCGCCCAGAGGAGGCCGACCTGCTTGGGCCCGTACATCTTCGCAGCCGAGATCGTCATCATGTCCACGCCGAGCGACGACACGTTGACCGAAAGCGCGGTCGCAGCCTGGGAGGCGTCGGTATGGAGCCGGATCTGCCGCATCTCCCCCGCCGCGAGCCTCCGCTCGCGCTCGGCCGCAACCGCCTGCGCGATCTCGCGGATCGGTTGGACGGTGCCGATCTCGCCGTTGGCGAGGCTCACCGAGACGAGCTCGGTCTGGGGCGTGATGGCCGAGGCGATACCGCGGGGATCCACGCGGCCGTCGGACGCCACGCCCACGACCGTATGGGGCCTGCCGTCCAGGCACGCGAGCACGCTCTCGTGCTCGATGGCGTCGCTCACCGCGTGGGCGTCCGGGGAGATCGCCGCGAAGGCGAGGTTGTTCGCCTCGGTGGCGCCGGCGGTGAAGACGACGTTGCCCGCGCGGGCACCCATGAGGTGGGCTATCGATGCGCGGGCACCCTCGATGTCGGAACGAACCCGCCGCGCCTCATCGTAGGCGGCGGAAGGGTTGAAGAACAGATCGTCTCCATACGGCTCCATGGCCTCGCGCACACGGAAATCCAGCGGTGTAGCTGCGCCGTAATCGAGATAGATTGTGCGTGTCGTGTTTTCCATGCCAACAAGGATACGCTATTTTGAAAAAGTTCCTTGCATCTTGGTTCCAACTGGACTATATTATTCCTCGCGTTCGCGGGCTTAGCGCAGTTGGTAGCGCGCAACCTTGCCAAGGTTGAGGTCGCGGGTTCGAACCCCGTAGCCCGCTCCATGCATTCTCGGAGGCCGGTTCTCGAATCGGCCTTTTTACTACGGCGACGTGGCCAAGTGGTAAGGCAGAGGCCTGCAAAGCCTTTACCCCCAGTTCGAATCTGGGCGTCGCCTCCATAAGAGCAAAGGGCACCTTCGGGTGCCCTTTTCGTTTGGAAAACGTATCGCTCGGAGCCTTGGCCTCCAGGCACGGACCTGCGGCCGCGATGCCGCGCCGTTATCAGGGATGATTCTAGTGCGTGAGCTTGACGATGCGCACGACCATGCCCGTGCCGCTGCTCTTGGGCGCGATGGTGACCGCATCCGCGAGGAGCCTCATGAGCGCGATGCCGCGCCCGCGCTCGGATGCGGGGTCAGGCGCACGCACGTCCGCCGGGGAGAAGCCGTCCCCGCAATCGCTCACCTCGACGACGGCGCGGTCGGTATAGGCCGCGACGCTCGCGAGCACGCCCTTGGCGCACGTATGGTCGATCGCGTTGCCGAGCGCCTCCCCTGCCGCGAGCTTGATGTCGAACACCTCGTCGGCGTTGAGGCCGAGCCGCGAGACCAGCTCGGCGATGCGGTCGCGCGCCTCCGACAGGCCGTCGGGCCGCACCGAGAAGGTGGTGCGCCAAAGGGGCCTCTGGTCGATGGGGAGCTCGGGGACGTCGACGCGGGAGTCCACCGTGGAGATGGGCATGGCGTCGACCAGGCGGAGGATCTTGAGCGAGCGGTACACCTCGGGCGAGACGCCGATCAGCGAGAGCAGCCCTCCCGAAGAGCGCATATGCCTGATCTCGGCGAAGAGCATGCCCATGCCGAACGAATCGATGTAGCTGGCGTTGGACATGTTGAGGATGATGCGGCGGCACCCGCGCGCGATCAGGCGCTCGATCTGCGCCTTCACAACCGGCACCGACCTCACGTCGAGGTCGGATTCGAGGGGCAGGACGGCTATGTGGGTACACTCGGGCATAGTGGGATTGTTCCCACATCGACCGAGGTTTAAGCAATAGAATCAGCCGACTTTGTCGAACCGCAGCGCCACGAGCGCCACGTCGTCCTCCAGCCGCTGCCCTGTGAACGCATCGAGGCGTGCGAGCAGGCGCTCGACGAGCCCGTTGAAGCCGCACGGCACCTCGGCGAGCACGGCATCGGCGAGGCCGTCCTCCCCGAAGAAGGCGCCCTCGGGGCTGCGCGCCTCGGTCGTTCCGTCGGTGTAGAGCAGGAGCAGGTCCCCCTTGCCGATAGCCTGCACGCCGTCGCGGTAGGCGAGGTCGGCGAAGGCCCCCACCACGCCCGACTGCACGTCGAGCATGGAGAGCTCGCCGTGGCTCAGGAAGACCGCGGGCGGATGCCCCGCCGAGCAGTACGTGAGCGTTCCCGCGGCGAGGTCGATCAAGCCCACGAAGATCGTGGCGAAGGTCTCGATGCGCGAGAAGCCCATCAGGAAATCGTTGAGGGTGCGCACCATGCGCGCCGGGGAGAGCCCCTCCCACGCATAGGCGCCGAGCGCCGTGCGCACCGCCGCGGAGACGGATGCCGCCTCGACGCCCTTGCCCGAGACGTCGCCCATGATGACGCACGCGCGCCGATCGGGAAGGCGGATGAGGTCGTAGAAGTCGCCGCCCACGAACGCCGAGGCGGTGGCTGACGAGTAGATGCCGCGCGCGGAGATCCCCTCGACGGTCTGGAGCTCGCTTCGCATACCGCTCATGAGCGCCTGAGCGATGCGCTTGTCCTGCTCGCGCGCGACCTCGCCGAGCGCGATCTCATGGGAATCCTGCGCAAGGCGCAGCAGGAAGGAGTTCTCGTCGCTGTCGAAGGGCTCGGCGCCCAAGGGGCGGAGCACCATGAACGTGCGGCGCTCGCCGGCGATCTCGCCCATATCGACGAGGGCGCCGATGGCGGGCTCCCCCTGGCCGACGAGCCAGACGCCCAGATCGGACTCCTCCTCGATGGGGACGAGCGCGACATCCTCCTGGCGGAACCCCTCCACGAGCCCGTCGAGGTCGAACGGCATCGCGCGCAGGTCGTTTCCGGGAAGCTCGAGCACGACATGGCCCTGGTGGCTGTTCTCGTGAACGGGCAGCAGATGCGCTGTGAGGCCGTCTGCGGCGCGCTCCCAGATCTCCTCGAGATTCTCCACGGCACCGAGGTTATCGCCCTCTGTGACGGCCATGAGCTCCTCGCGGAGCTCGCTGGCAAGCTGCTGGAGCCTGTTGGCGTGCTGCGCGCGCATGGCGGTGAACGCGCCCATGAGCTGGACGCCGAGATAGCGCGCGACGGAGTCGAGCAGCAGGGCGTCGTCGTCGAGCGTGGCGTGCGTGCGGCGCCAGCCCACCTCGATGATCGAGATGACGTGCCCGCCGAACCACACGGGCACGCAGATGAACGATGCGAACGGCGGGAGCAGCCCTATCTCGATGGAGAACGATTCGCCGGTATCCTCGCGCACGACCTCGCGCTCG
>CAMOLV010000127.1 GCA_946619045.1 uncultured Coriobacteriales bacterium
TGCATGGGGCAGCCGTCGGTGCAGTAGTGGCAGGCGGTGCAGGCGATGGCCGTACGTCCGTTGATGATGTCGGCGACTTGGAAGCAGGCGGCCTTCTCGGCATCGGTCAGGGGTTTGAAATCCTCCATATAGGAGAGGTTGTCCTCCATCTGGGCGAGGTTGCTCATGCCCGAGAGCACGCACATCACGCCGGGAAGCGACGCTGCGAACCGCACCGCCCAGCTGGCGATGCTCGCCTCGGGATCCAGGCCCTTGAGCAGCCTCTCCGCCTCGTCGGGTACCTTTGCGAGCGTGCCGCCCTTGACGGGCTCCATCACCACGACGGGCTTTCCGTGCGTGCGCGCCACCTCGTAGCAGGCGCGCGACTGGATCCAGGAGCTCTCCCAATCGAGGTAGTTGATCTGCAGCTGCACGAACTCCATCTGGGGATGCTCGGTGAGGATCTTGTCCAGCAGCTCGGGACTGTCGTGATAGGAGAAGCCCGCATGGCGCACGAGGCCGGCGGCCTTCTTGTCGAGCAGCCACTGGAAGCAGTCGAACTTCTCGTAATGGGGCAGGCTCGACGCCTCGATGCCATGGAGCAGGTAGTAATCGAAGTACTCGACGCCGCACTTCTCGAGCTGCGCATTGAAGACCTTGTCGCGGTCCTCGAGCGAGTTGAAGAAGCCGTTGTGGAGCTTGGTGGCCAGCGTGAAGCTCTCGCGCGGGTAGCGGTCGACGAGCGCCTCCTTGGCGACGCGCTCGCTGGCGAAGCCGTTGTACATCCATGCGGTGTCGAAGTAGGTGAAGCCGCGCTCCATGAAGGCGTCGACCATCTGCTTGACCTGCTCCACATCGACGCTGGCGGCATCGTTGGGGTCGAGGCGCGGCATGCGCATGAGGCCGAAGCCGAGTTTCTTGGCGGGCATGAAGTCCATGATGATCCTCTCCTTTGCGATTGCGATGGGTTAATGATACCCCCTCGCAGCTAAAAAGGCGCCCCGCCAGGTTGGGCTGGCGGGGCAGGGGATTGCGCGTATGAAGCGGAGACTTACTTGGTCTCGGCCTCGGTCTCCTCGGGGACGTAGTTCGGGTTCATGAACTTGGGCGAGAAGATGGTCTTGTCGATGGCGAAGATGATGACCATGGCAACGCCGCCGGTCACGATGGTGGTGACGATGTTGCGCACGCCGTCGGGCAGGTTGAAGCCCATCGGGCCCGTGACGGGATTCCAGATGCAGGTGAACAGGTTCATGATGAAGAACACGGCAAGCGCGCCGGCGAAGTGGCAGAGGATCTGCGGAACCACGGGGCCCTTGCTCTTGAACGTGATGTTGCGCTGCAGCGGGAAGTTGATGATCTCGCCGATCATGATGGTCGCGAAGTTGGCGAGCGTGAAGGCCAGGCCGCCATCGGCAGCGCTGTTGCCGATGACGTTGAGCACGAGGGGCACGCCGGCGATGTTGACGTTGATGGCGGGCCAACCCCACTCGGCGGTGCCGACCATGCCGGCGAACAGGGCGGGCAGGAAGGTGAGCAGGGCCCACTTGATGAAGGTGACCACGTAGCTGAAGAGGACGAACAGGCCGCCCTCGCGGATCCACTGCGCCGCCTTGGGGTGCTTCTCGGCGAAATCGTTCATAAAGCTCATATCGGTTTCCTTTCTGGGAGCTGGCTATTTAGACAGCTTGGCGGCGAACTGGTTGTTCTTGACGAGGTTGCTCACGAACGCGAACAGGATGGGAGCGAGCACCCAGAGGATCCAGACCAGGATGCCGAGGCCCCAACGATGGGCGAAGATGCCGATAAGCAGGAACGGGATGATGCCGATGAGGCCCCAGCCCTTGGCCTCGCGCACGAGCGCGTCCACAAGGCCCATGTCGGCCATGCCGCCGGCCATCTTGCCGATGGCGCGCAGGGGCATGTTGTAGATGAACAGGGCGTTGAGGTCGGGCGCGCCCTTCTTGTAGGAGCTGTTCACCAGCGAGGTCACGATGGCGGAGACGAGCATCAGGATGGGCGAGCGGCTCTTGCCCAGATCGCGGAAGCAGATGTTGCGGTCGATCGGGGTCTCCTTGGACGGGATGGGACGGCCGAGCAGGGCGGCGAACTGCGCATCGGGCACGTTCTTGACGGCGCCGGACTCGTAGCACGACACATCGAGGCCCTCGTAGGGGTTGGGGGCGCCGGTGCCCTCGACGTCGATCTTGGTGATGAGGCGGATGTCATCGGAGGCCGCGCCCACGCGCAGGTCGTAGGTGCCGCCCTCGATCTCCCACTTGTTGGTCTTGACGTTGAAGTAGCGGAAGGCCTTGTCGTCGATCTCGATGAGGACGCGCTTGGACTCGCCGGGCTCGAGGGTGGTCTTGGCGAAGCCCTTGAGCTCCTGCTCGGGGCGGAAGACCTTGTGGTTGGGCAGCGCCACGTAGAGCTGGCTGATCTCGGTGCCGGCGACCTTGCCGGTGTTGGTCAGCGTGAACTCGACGCCTTCGTTCACAATGGCGAGGTCGGAGTACTCGAACGTGGTGTAGGAGAGGCCGAATCCGAAGGAGTAGGCCGTGGGGATGCGGTTGGTGAGGAAGTAGCGGTAGCCGACGTAGAGGCCCTCGCGGTACTCGGAGGTGAGCTCCTCGCTGGGGAACTTGCCGGCGGTGGGCACGTCGGAGTAGCGGACGGGCCAGGTCTCGGCGAGCTTGCCGGAGGGATTCACGCGGCCGGTGAGCACGTCGGCTGCGGCGGAGGCGCCGGCCTGGCCGCCGAGGGCGCAGTACACCACGGAGGCGGCGTTGTTGGTCCAGTCGGTCTCGATGGAGCTGCCGCAGAAGAGCATGACCACGACGTTGGGGTTGACGTTGCGCACCTTGGAGAGGAGCTCGGTCTGGTTGGCATCGAGGGTCATGCGCATGCGCTCTGCGCCCTCGGACTCGTTGACCTCGGAGAGGCCGAGGCACATGATCACGACGTCGGCCTGACGGGCGAGGTCGATGGCGGCATCGGCCATGGCGGTGTTGGGCTGGCCGTCGCGCTGGAAGCCGCGCTCGTAGCCGATGAGCTTGATGGACTCGTCGGCCTGGGCGACCTCGAGCAGGGTGTCGAGCTTGGTGCAGTTGACCAGCGAGGAGCCGGCGCCCTGATAGCGCGGGGTCTCGGCGTAGTCGCCGATGAGGGCGACGGTCTTGGCGGGATCGAGCGGCAGCAGCGGGGTGCCGTCGACGGGCTCGTTCTTGAGCAGGACGATGCCCTTGGCCGCGATCTCGCGGGCGAGCTCGTGGTGGGCGTCGATGTCGAACGACTTGGGATAGAGCTTCTTGGCGGCATCGGTGGTGATGATGAGCTTCAGGGCCTCCTCGACGCGGGCGTCGACATCGGCGATGGAGAGCTTGCCGGAGTTGACGGCGTCGACGAGCTCGCGGGCGGAGTTGTAGCCGGGCGCGGGCATCTCGAAGGCGGAGCCTGCGGCAACGCCGGCAACGTGGTCGTTGGAGCCGCCCCAGTCGGTGACGACGGCGCCGTTGAAGCCCCACTCGCCGAAGAGGATGTCCTTGAGCAGGTGCTTGTTCTCGTTGGCATAGGTGCCGTTGACCAGGTTGTAGCTGGTCATGATGTTCTTGGGATCGGACTCCTTGACCACGATCTCGAAGCCGGTGAGGTAGATCTCGCGCAGCGTGCGCTCATCGAGCACGGAGTCGGACGCCTGGCGGCGGGTCTCCTGCTGGTTGCAGGCGAAGTGCTTGGGGCAGGCGGAGAGGCCCTTGTTCTGGATGCCGCGCACGTAGCCGGCGGCCATCTTGCCGGCGAGGTAGGGGTCCTCGGAGATGTACTCGAAGTTGCGGCCGCAGAGCGGGTCGCGCTTGATGCAGAGGCCGGGGCCGAGGACGACGTTGTTGTTCATGGAGGCGGACTCCTCGGCGAGCGCGACGCCGATCTTCTCGCCCAGCTCGGGCTCCCAGGTGTTGGAGACGGTCACGGCCGTGGGGAAGCAGGTGGCGGGCATGGAGCCGCCGATGCCGAGGTGGTTCGCACCCTCGCCCTGGACGCGCAGGCCGTGGGGGCCGTCGGAGAAGTGCAGCTCGGGAACGCCCTTGGAGGGATACGACTGCGCGCCGAACGCGGTGGCGCCGGAAAGCAGTGCGCATTTCTCCTCGAGGGTCAGGTTGGCGATGATGTCCTCGTAAGCCATTTCTTTCCTTTCTCGCAGGATACTCCGCATATAAGCATAGAGATTTCTCCATAGATATCTTACAAGTTGACACAATCGGTTGGATAGGTGTCGCAATCTGCGAATTGCGGGATGCTGCCATGCGTGCCAGGCATGGCAGCATGACGGTTGGCGCATGATAAGAGCCGCTGCGTGAACAAATCGCGCACGGTGAACGAATCGCCTGCCGCCTTGTACAAAAAGGCGGGACCCGTTGATGGGTCCCGCCGCAGGGAAGGAAGAGCACGAGGAAAAGCTATGCTCCGAGCTTGGCAAGCTTCTTCTGGAGCCTGGCCTCGGCGCGCTTGCCGCGCTTGTAGAGCTCGGGGTGCGCCAGCTCGTCCTTGCCGCGCTTCACGATCATGCGGATGGCGTTCGCGATGAGGAGCGCTGCCACCGCGGTGACGGCCCAGATCACATACTGCCAGCTGGCGGGGTTCACCCTCACGGTGCCACCGGGTACCACGCCCTGCATGGCGTTGGAGTTAACCACGGTGTAGGCGGTGTTGTGGATGGCCTGGCGCATGGCAGTGCGGCTGGTGGCGGAATCGTAGTCGGAGATGGACCACAGCAGGCTCATGGGCATGTTGAGGTAGGTGTCGCAGCCGTTGCGCATGGCGAGGTCGCGGTGGTTGTCGCCGTTCCAGGTCCAGTAGTCGGAGATGACCATGCCCTCAAAGCCCCATTCGCCGCGGAGCAGGTCGGTGAGCAGCGCGCGGTTAGTGTGGCCGAGCTGCGTGCCCAGGCAGGTCTGCGAGGCCATGACGGCGGTGCCGGCGCGCATGACGCGGCTCTGCATGGTGCCGTCCTCGG
>CAMOLV010000128.1 GCA_946619045.1 uncultured Coriobacteriales bacterium
CCTGCCGCCAGGAGGATCGAGCCGACGATGTCGGTGGCCCAGTGCACGCCGGAGAACAGCCTGCCGGCGACCATGAGGGTGGAGAACGCGGCCACGAAGGCGGCGACGGCAACCTTTGCCTGAATGCTCTTCGTCCTCCGCGCGTTCTGATAGGCCAGCGTCGGCATGACGTCTAGGACCAGCAGCTTCGTCGAAGACGGGTACCTCACGGCGGTGGTATTGAGGTAGGTAAGGTCTCCGGCCTCGACGGCGGCACGGTCGCCTGCGGCGTACTCGTTGTCGCACTCGAGCCAGTCGGCCCATGCCTCGTGCGTACAGGTCATCTCGCGCATGTCGAGGATCTCGGCGTCCCCGGTCTGCTCGAGGTTGGCGCGCCACCAAGCCATGTCGTGCATGTAGTCGAGCTGCTCGGGCGTCCAGGACGCGAGCAGGCACGCGGGCAGGTCGTCGTGGCAGTCGCGCACCATGCCGGGGATGGCGAGCAGCAGCTCGCCGCCGCGCTTGACGAGCGGCAGCAGGTGCTCGCCCAGGTATTCGGGGTCGCGGCCGAAGTAGTTGTACGAGTCGACGCTCACCACGGCGTCGAAGAACGCCGTCGCGAAGGGCAGCGCGGTGGCGTCCGCCTTGAGCGGCACGACCTGGCGGTTCGTAAGCCCCAGCCCTTCGAAGAAGCGCATGTTGTCGGACGGGTCGCTCCAGAGGTCGGCGGCGTAGACGACGTAGCCGCACTCGCGCGCCATGAGGGCGCTCGTGAGCCCGGCGCCGCTGCCGAGGTCGAGCACGACGGAGCCTGCGGGGATTTCGGCGTAGCCTAGGAGCTCCTCGCATAGCTTGAGCGGATTGGGCCCCATGCTGTGTTCGCGCATGATGGATTGAGGGAAGGTGTCTGCCTTCGGGAAATCCATGGTCTTGTTCCTGTTCTGTGAGAATCCGTTACCTGTGGATGGATTCGGAACGCAGCGAACCTTGGGCGCCTTGCACCCTCTCTAAACGTTAGGTTCTAGCGTTCCCTACAGAACAATGACAAAAAAGAAATCCCCTTAGATGGTCGTTGCCGCGAGTCCTCGTGCCCCGCGCACCACTTATCTGCTGAGGAAAGTCAAGTGTTGGCAGTCATCGGGGGCTCCTCATTGCCAAAGCTCGCGTTTCCTCAGCAGAACGTCCCCGTGGGACCTCGTCGATTGCCAATACTCGCAATTCCTAAGCAGGGTCCCGCTCGTCGATGATTGCCCGCTGCCTGGCTGATAGCTACAGGTCGATATTCCTCGGAAGCAAAACCCGGCTCCGGCGTCCGCGGCAAAGCCCGAAAAGAGGCGGGCCGGGACGGAAGGTTAAACCCACCGTCCCGGCCCGTCGCATGCCGTCTGCGCGCCGCGGCTTTACAGGCTCTCGTGGAAGATCTGCTCGACCTCCTCGGTCGTCAGCTTGTGGTAGCCGCCGTTCAGGATGAAGGTCGCCTTCACGGCATCGGGGATGTTCTCCTCGGTCAGTCCCAGCTCGCGGGCACTCTTGACCACGCCAATCTGGTCCATCCACTCGCTCATTGCCTCCAGGCCCGCCTCGGCGACCTCGCGCTCGGACTTGCCGGAGTCGTCCACGTTCCACACCGCACGGGCAAAGCGCGCGAACTTCTCCACTCCGTAGGGCATGACCAGGCGATAGTAGGGCAGGCTCACGGCGGAGAGGGTCATGCCGTGCGTGGCGTTGGTCACCGCTCCGATGGCCTGGCCCAGCATGTGGACCTCCCAGTCGGTCGACTTGCCGCACGCGATGAGCGTATTGAGTGCCCAGGTGCAGACCCAGCTGATGTTGGAGCGCGCCTCATAGTCGTTGGGGTCCTTAACCGCGATGCGGCTTGCGTGCACCAGGCTGCGCATGAGGCCCTCGGCGATGTAGTCGCTGGTGTTGTCATCGGTCCCAGAGAAGTACTGCTCGCAGATGTGGTTGAAGGCGTCGTAGATGCCTGCGCGCATCTGGTAGTCGGGCACGGTGAAGGTGAGCTCAGGATTCACGATCGCAAAGCGCGGGATCACGTTGGAGCCAAACACGTGGCCGATCTTGAGGCCCTCCTCGTGGTTAGTGATCACGGAGCCTGCGTTCATCTCCGACCCGGTGCCGCTCATGGTCAACACGTCTCCCACGGGGATGACCTTGCCGGTCGGCTCCTCCATGTGCAGGTACAGGTGCTCCCAGGGGTCGCCCTCGGTCCATGCGGACACAGAGACACCCTTGGCGTAGTCGATGGTGGAGCCGCCGCCCACCGCCAGAATCAGGTCGACATTGTTCTCGCGAGCAACCTTCGCGCCCTCGCGCAGCTTGTCGGCGGTGGGGTTGGACATGACGCCGGGGACTTCGAACACGGTCTTGCCGGCAGCATCAAGCGCAGCGATGACCTTGTCATAGACGCCGTTCCGCTTGATCGAGCCGCCGCCATAAGTGAGAAGGACCTTGGTGCCATACTCTGCGAGCTCACCGGGAAGCTCATCGAGCGCGTTGGGTCCAAAGTGGACGCGGCAGGGGTTGTGGTAGGTGAAGTCTCCGAGCATTATGCTTCCTTTCGTCGAAGGGATGTTCTTCTCTGTTGTAGATTCTCAACCTAGCTTTAGGTCTAGATAAGAATTTGAGGTGCACACGGTGTACACAATCGGCCAGATCTCTCGGATGTTCAGCCTTCCGGTTTCGACCATCCGCTACTACGACAAGATGGGGCTTCTTCCTGGACTGGAGCGCACATCGGGTACTCGACGCTTTGGCGACGACCAGATCGAGGCGCTGCGCGTGATCGAGTGCCTCAAGCGCTCGGGGCTCGAGCTCCGCGACATCAAGCGCTTCATGGACTGGTGTCAGGAGGGTCCCAGCACCTACGACGATCGGCTGGAGCTCTTCCGCGAGCAGCGCCGCAAGGTGGACGAGCAAATCGCGGAGCTGGAGCGCACCCGCGCGATGATCGACTGGAAGTGCTGGTACTACGGTCAGGCATGCGAGTGGGGAAGCGAGGAGTTTGCAGTCGACCTGCCCGACTGCCTCCCCGCGGACGGCAGGCGGCTCTGGGATGCCGCGCACGTGGACTTGACAGCGTCGATGGCGGAGACTACCCCAGCCTAGGGCGGCATCTCGTAGCTGCCTCGCGTTGAAATCCGGGCGTGGCACGGGTCCCAGGCCACTTTGGGGAGACTGAGGAGGAGCTCGGCGGTCACTTCGATCTGGTGGGGATAAGACAATCTGAAGACAGCCAGCCGAGCGACGGGGACTATGCTGCGAATGGCCCGTTACGCTTCTGCATGGCAGGAGTGGTTCTTCATGCCAGAGGCATCTGCCATCCAGGCGCGCTTCAGGATGTCGGGCATGCAGAGATATTGGTAGTGTGCCATGCTCTCGACACTCAGGCCGTTCTTTCCGAGGATCCATTCGATCGTGGTGCCGAGGCATCCATAGGAATATTGGCGAATCACATATTCCGTCTCTTCGTCGAGCTTCTCTGTCCCCTGATACCGGCATATGGCCTCGCGCTCGCTCTTGATATAGAAATCGAGCAGATAGGTATCGAGGCTGTTCTGGGAGCGGTCTTTCAGGGCATTCCTGAAGAAGTCCCGCTCACTCCAGAAGCCGCGCAGCATGCCCTCGATCATCTCTTCGCTGTTCTCGATGGGACTCAAGGAGCGCTCCCTCTCGAAGAGCTGCATGAAAATCCAGGCAATGAGATCGTATTTGTCCTTGAAGTGATAGTAGAAGGTGGAACGGTCCGTTCCGCTTGCTGCACAGAGGTCCTTCACGCGAATCTCCTGTATCGGCTTCGTCTCACTCATCTCGATGAGCTTGTCAGCAAGCAGCTGCTTGGTTCTGTCGGAAGCGCTCATGAATCCCCCCAAAGAGTCGGACACATCTCAATAGTGTAGTAGAACTCAACAGAACAGAGAAATGTGCATATGATTGCGCTGTGAGCCGTCACAGACTTGTTGCGGACCATTACTTCGGCGAAAGGTATGAAACGATGGCTGACTTCTCGAGTGTCAAGGGCCGCACTGCGGTCGTGACCGGCGCGACTTCTGGCATTGGCGAATCGATTGCAAAGGTCTTTGCCGCACAAGGCATGAAGGTCGTGCTGGCAGGCCGCAGGGCCGATAGGGGAGAGGCCATCGCCGAAGAGATACGCCATGCCGGAGGCGAGGCCCTGTTCTGCAGGACCGATGTGACCTCCGAAGACGACGTGGCGCATCTCATGCAGGCCGCCCTCGATGCCTATGGATCGCTTGATGTCCTTGTCAACAACGCAGGTGCAAGCTGTCTCATGAAGCCGATCCACGAGTATGACGCAAAGGACTTCCGCCGCGTCACCGATATCGACTATGCCGGCGTGTTCCTCTGCATGAAGCATGCTGTCTTGGCCATGCTCTCCTCGAAATCGACGAGGTGCTCGAATATCAATGTCTCGTCTGCAGAAGGCATCAAGCCAACAGCCAACTTCGCGCCTTACAGTGCCGCCAAACGTGCCGTGATCAGCCTGACCCAGACTGCCGGCATGGACTATGCCCGCCATGGAATCAGGGTCAACTGCATCTGCCCGGGTGCAATCGACACAGAGATCTATGCCAGCATCTCGCCCGAGCAGCGCGAGCTGACGCAGTCAATGATCCCGAACGGGCGCTTCGGCCGTCCGGAAGAGATAGCCAATGTCGCCCTGTTTTTGGCCAGCGATCTTGCGAGCTATGTCACGGGTGCCGTGATTCTGGTCGATGCTGCCATGTAGTCCGGCAACTTCGTCGAGGTTCCCTGGGAAGAGCCTGACCCCAGAAGCTAGCGCAGCGCTTTCGAGCCGAAGACATGCAATCAAGCAGGAAATGCTTATGGGAAGCTTGTGATAGCTGCTGTTCCGAAGCGGCTATTGTGCTTAATGGCTGAGTACCTCCGGCATAGTTAGGCTCCCTGAACTGCAAACGGCTTAGGC
>CAMOLV010000129.1 GCA_946619045.1 uncultured Coriobacteriales bacterium
CCCCCGTTGCTTGAACCCAATATCAAAACCATGGTACGACAGTTGATATATAATGCTTGTTATAAAACGATGCGAACGTCTGGACGGGAGGGGAAGATGCCGCCAAAGCCCAAGGTGACGCGCGACGATATCGTGCAGGCTGCGTTCGAGCTCATCCGATCGCAGGGCCATGAGGCGCTCAACGCGCGCACGCTTGCCGAGGCGCTGGGCTGCTCCACGCAGCCGCTGCTCTATTGGTTCGCGTCGATGGACGAGATTCGCCGCGAGACGTACCGTGCAGCGGATGCCTTCCACACGGGATTCATCACCGGCGGGATCGAGCAGGCCGACGACCCGTTGCTCGCGCTCGGCATCAACTACGTGCGCTTCGGACACGAGGAGCCGCACCTGTTCCGGTTCCTCTTCCAGACCGACGGCCTCGGCGCGCAAGATGTCGGGGCGCTGTTAGGCAATCCCGATCTAGGACCGATGCTCGGGCTCGTCGCGCAGGAGGCGGGCATCTCGGAGGATGATGCGCGCACGGTGTTCCTGTCGCTCTTCATCGCGGCGCATGGGTATGCCAGCCTGCTCGCTTACAACGCGATCTCCTTCGACGAGGAGCTCGTATCGATGGCTTTAACCAGCGCTTACATGGGCGCGATTGCACAACTGGGAGAGAAGGAATCATGAAAACGCTCGACAAACTCTACGAGAAAAGCCACATGACGTTTGCCATCGCATGGATCGTCGCCTACGTGCTGGCGGCATCCGTGGCCGACGGCATCTCGCAGGATCTGGGCGTCATCAAGCTCATCACCGCGCCGGTGCTCATCGCGATGTCGGTGCTGCTGTGGGCATGGGTTCGCCATGCACAGCTCGAGGGGCTCTTCTTCATGGGTGCGCCTACGGTGCCCGCAGCCCGGTTGCTCTTCTATCTGCCGCTTGCAATCGTGGCGACCAAGAAGATCTGGCTGGGCATGACGGCGAACGGCACCGCCCTGGAATGCGCCTGCTGGGTAGTGAGCATGGTTGGCGTGGGATTTCTGGAGGAGATCATCTTCCGCGGCCTGCTGTTCCGCGCGATTGATGAGGACAGCCGCGTGCAGGCCATCGTGATCTCCTCGATCACCTTCGGCCTCGGGCACATCGTGAACCTCTTCAACACGAGCGGCCAGGGCCTTGTCCTCACGCTGGGCCAGATCGTGTTCGCTGTGGGTGTGGGATTCATGATGGTGGAGGTCATGCTCAAGAGCGGCAGCATCTGGCCGTGCATCATCTTCCACATGGTCAACAACGCGCTCACGATCTTCGAGGACGAGGCCGCCGGCCTTGCTCTCTTCGGAACCGCAGAGATGTCCGTCGTCGTGGCGGTAGGCACCGGCGCGCTGATCTCGCTCGCGTATGTTGCCTATCTTGCCAAGGCGCTTCCCGATGCGGAGCAAGCCCGATAGCACCGCGGCCGTCTGTTTGGGGTATGCTGGATAATCGCTCCAAACAGAAGGGATACCATGCTCCGCACCAACCATGCCATCCTCCACGCCTTCGATTTCGAGGTGGGCAGCGCCTACCTCTCGCAGGCAGAGCTCCCGCTCGACGACCGCCAGACCAAGAGCTACGTGCAGCGCCACCTGCGCCGCATCACCGCGAGCCCCGAGAGCCGCCACGGCGAGTTTGCCGAGGACAGCCTCTTCGCGGGCCAGCTCATGGACTACCTCTCGGGGCAGAACGACTTCGTGGGGCTCTCCATCGAGGTGGCGCAGTGGTTCTGGGAGGAGCTGCGCCGTGCAGACGCCGTGGAGCAGGCGGATCTGCTCGTGGCGGAGTTCGAGGAGACGGTCGACATGAAGGGCGGCGCCGACGACGAGGCACCCTCGTTCGAAGGCGATGCCCCGCGCTACTTCGCCGTGCTCGTGCTTCCGCGCAAGCTGACCTTCTCGCATGAGCTCGATGCCGACATGAACGGCATCTTCCGAAACGACGGCACGCTGCCCAGCCCCACCCAGAAGATCGTGAGCTACCTGCTCGTGAACGAGCGCACCATGGCGATCGACTTCTCCGATAAGCCCCGCCTCATCGCCGGGCGCGAGGTCAACGTGATCGCCGACGACTTCCTCAAGTGCCATGCGCGTCCGTCGGGCCGCGATGTGTTCACCGCCGTGTCGGCCATCGTGGAGGAGGTTTCCGAGCAGGCGGGCCTCTCGCCGGCGCTCGAGGTGCCGCGCGCCAAGGCGGTGCTTGCCAAGGCGGCCGAGATGGAGGAGGTCGTCTCGCCGCTCGCGGTGGGACGCGAGATCTTCGCCGACCGCGACGACCTGCGCGAGCGCTATGAGCGCGAGGTTGCGCAGCAGGAGCTACCCGAGGAGGTGCCCGTGCGACGCGGCGCCGCCAACCGCATGGCCAAGACGCACAGCATCCGCACCGATACCGGCGTCACCATCACCTTCCCGTCCGACCTTGCCGACCGCAAGGGCTTCATCGACTTCTCGCGCGGCGACGACGGCCAGCTCACCATCACCATCAGCCACGTCTCGCGTATCGACAACCGCTAAGGAGCGCATCCCATGCCCGAGGACAACGTCATCGACTTCGCAACCGAGAAGATCCGCCGTGGCGACCACATGGTTCGCGGAACGGCTGCCGACGGCCTGATCCGCGCCATCGCCGTGACGGCGCGCGACACGGTCGAGACCGCGCATCAGAACCACAGCACCAGCTCCGTCGCGACGGCCGCGCTCGGCCGCCTCATGATGGGCGCCCTCATGATGTCGACCACCATGAAGAGCGAGGACGAGCTGCTCACCCTGCAGATCGCGGGCGACGGTCCGCTGGGCGGGATCACGGTGACGGCCAACAGCAAGGGCCAGGTCAAGGGCTTCGTCAACCATCCCAACGTGTGGCTGCCGCCCAACGGGAGGGGCAAGCTCGACGTGGGCGGCGCTGTGGGCAGCGGCTCGCTGACCGTGATCCGCGATATGCCGGGAGCCGAGCCCTACACCAGCCAGGTCGGGCTCGTCTCGGGCGAGATCGGCGACGACCTTGCGGGATACTTCGTCCTCTCCGATCAGATTCCCACGTCCGTGGGCGTCGGCGTGCTCGTGAACAGCGACACCACCGTGCGCCAGGCCGGCGGGTTCCTCATCCAGCTCATGCCCGGATACGATGACGAGCTCATCGATCGGCTCGAGGCGGCGCTCACGGGCGTGAGCTCGGTGACCGACATGCTCGAGCGGGGCATGGGTCCGAGCGAGATCCTCGAATCGCTGCTAGGCGACTTCGGTTACCAGGAGCTCGAGGTCTCGCCGGTGGAATTCCACTGCGGCTGCAACCACGAGCGTGCCAAGCGTGCCGCGCTCGCGCTGGGAGAGGACGAGCTTCGCGACATGATCGCCAAGGACGAGACGGCCGAGATCTACTGCCATTTCTGCGGCAAGCGCCACTATCTCACGCCCGACGAGCTCCGCGATTTGCTTTCGGATAAGGACTAGAAGCGCCCAGATAACGAACACCGCAGTTTAATAGCGACACCCCGAGTATCCCCGATTCTGCGACCTGCGCTTTTGTTCCTGGGATACTCGGGGTGTCGCTATTAAACTGCGGTGTTCGTTATTCGCGCCTCCGTTGCGGGCGATTGAGACGAAAAGGAGAGGGAAAAAACGCGGTTAGCGCGTCGAGAACGCGAACACCGTGCGCGAGCGATACGGATGCTCGGGACCGAAGACGGGCTGCGGCCAATCGGCGTGGTTGATGGCATCGGGATAGAACTGCGTCTCGAGGCAGAGCGCGTCATGCGGGCCGTAGGATACGCCATCCTTGCCGCGTGCCTCGTGGAGCGTGTTGCCTATATAGAGCTGCACGCCGGGGGTGTCGGTGAGCACGTCCATCACGATGCCGCTCTCGTCGCCGACCAGCGTGATCGTGCGGCGGACCTCGCCGCAGGGCGTTGAGAAGCACATGTTGTGGTCATAACCGCCGAACTCGGCGATGCGTGCCTCGGGCGCGCCGATGCGCGCACCGATGCGGTGCGGCTCGCGGAAATCCATCGCGGTGCCCTCGACGGACGGCAGCGCGCCCGTGGGGATGAGCTCGGAGTCGACCTCGGTGTAACGGTCGGCATCGATCTGCAGCATGTGGTCGAGGATGCTGCCGGCGTTGTGCCCGTTGAGGTTGAAGTAGGAGTGCTGCGTCATGTTGATGACGGTCTTGGCCGTGGGATCGACGGCATACTCGACGATGACCTCGTCGTTCTCGGAGAGCATGTAGGTCACGTCGACGCTCGCGGCTCCGGGAAAGCCCTGGTCGCCGTCGGGCGAGTCGAGGTGGAGCGTCACGGCGTTGCGATCCTCATCCACCGTTGCCCGCCACATGCGCTGGAACCAGAAGTCGGGTCCGGAGTGCACGTTGTTGGCGTTGTTGTTCACCCCGAGGCGGTACTCCACGCCGTCGAGCGAGAAGCGCGCTCGTCCGGTGCGGTTCGCGCAGCGGCCCACGGCGGCGCCGATGGTGCAGGGATTATCGAGGTAGCTCTCGGCACTGTCGAGGCCGACCACCACATCGCGGAGCCGCCCTTGCACGTCGAGCGCGTAGAGGCGCGTGATGCAGGCGCCGAGGTCGATGAGCTCGAGGCGCATGCCGTGGCTGTTCCCGAGCACGAACAGCTTGACCTCCGTGCCGTCGGAGAGCGTTCCGAATGATGAGACCTCGATACCCATGACGCGCCTTTCTCGAGCAGTATCAGCGACTTCTAGGATAGCCGTTCGAACAAGGATTGATTACGGGGGATTCGATTGCTCGCGCTTCTGCTAAGGTCGATGTATGGACGAAACTGCCGAACAGACCAATGGGATCACTGGAGCTGCGCTCAGGCTCTTCGCCGCGGCGACGATGCTCATCGACCATTTCGCTGGTTCCATCCTCGATTTTGCTGCTTTCAACTCGTCTGCCGGATGGGATATCGCGCTTCTGCG
>CAMOLV010000130.1 GCA_946619045.1 uncultured Coriobacteriales bacterium
TCGTGCTGCACCTCGCCGTCTTCTACGGCTATCCCTTCACCAAGCTCGCCGAGGAGGTCCGCTCGGTCGTCGCCGAGGCCATCAGCGGCCAGGTGGGCTACGAGGTCGGCACCATCGACGTCTGCATCGACAGCCTCGTCTTCCCCAAGGAGTAACGGGTTTGGGCAATTCTAAGTTCTCCGAGCGCACACGCGCCCGTATCCAGGCTCTCCAGCTGCTGTTCCAGGCTGAGGCGGTCGGCCGCTCCGTCGACGATGTGCTCGACGGCGAGTACGCGCTCTCCGACGGCCCGCTCGACGAGTACGGCCGCGAGCTCGCCCTGGGCGTCGACGGCATCAGGCACAGCCTCGACCGCGCCATCGCGCGCCACAGCCATTCGTGGAGCATCGGCCGCATGCCCGCTGTCGACCTCAACCTCATGCGCATCGCCCTCTACGAGATGACCTGCATCGACGATGTCGAGATCCCGGTCGCCATCGACGAGGCCGTCGAGCTCGCGAAGGCCTTCGGCTCGGACGACACGAGCCGCTTCATCAACGGCCTGCTCGGCCGCCTCGCCGACGATATCCAGGCGGGCGTCGACGTGCTCTCCGATGGGTCCGACGAGGAAGGCGATGCATAGCATGGCCAAGAAAGTCGACATCTCCGAGTACTGCACCTTCTCCCAGATCACCGACCGCCTCGACTCCATCGTCGCCGCCGTGCGCGATAAGGACATCTCGCTCGAGCGCTCGCTCGACTTGTTCGACGAGGCGATCGCCCTCGGCTCGAAGGCGGTCGACCTGGTCGATGCGACCGATTTCTCGCCCGAGGAGGAGGCGCAGCTCGCAGCCGGCGCCGAGACCGCTCCCGAGCGGCAGGAAGAGGCCGTCCCCGAGGAAAGCGCCGAATAGGTGGCGCGCAGGCATCGCCTCGATGAGGAGCTGGTGGACCAGGGCTTCTTCGCCACGCGCGACGAGGCGCTCCGCGCCGTGCTCGCAGGCGATGTCTCCACAACCGACAGACGCATGACCGCCCCCGGCGAAGCCGTGGAGAGGGGCATCTACCTGCACGTGCGCGGGCAGAAGAGCTATGTGAGCCGCGGAGGGCTCAAGCTCGAGCATGCGCTCGACGCCTTCGGCATCGACCCCTCCGGCCTCGACTGCCTCGATGTGGGATGCTCGACCGGGGGCTTCACCGACTGCCTCCTCTCGCGCGGCGCCGCGCACGTGGTCGCCGTCGACGTGGGATACGCTCAGTTCGATTGGGGCCTGCGCAACGACGGCCGCATCGAGCTCCTCGAGCGCACGAACATCGTCGACCTCGCGGTTCCCGAGCGCCTCGCCACCATCGACCTCGCCGTCTGCGACGTGTCGTTCACCTCGGTTATCACCGTGCTCCCCGCCGTGACGGCGCTCCTCAAGCCCGGCGGCATCTTCGCCACGCTCGTGAAGCCGCAATTCGAGGCGGCTCGCGAGGACGTGGGGGAGGGCGGCATCGTCCGCGACGAGAAGGTCAGGCTCGCCTGCCTCGACAAGATCGCCGCCGCGTTCGCCGACCACGGCTACGATGTGATCGGAACCTGCGAGAGCCCCATCACGGGTGCGAAGGGCAATATCGAGTACCTGCTCGCAGGCCGCTTGTCGTGACGGTCGTCCCACAGCGGGGCGCATCCGCCCGCTCGTGCTAAACTCGAAAAGATACGTCCGCCTATCGAAGCGAGGCTTGCAATCGTGAAGGTCCTGCTCGTCCCCAACTACTCGCGCAACGACGCCGTCGAAGGCGCCCGGGAGCTCGAAGCCTGGCTCTTCTCGCAGGGCGTCGACGTCAAGTGGGCGCACGACAAGAAGCTCTTCCCCAAGCAGCTCACCACCGCCGAGGACTGCGACCTCGTGGTCTCGCTCGGCGGCGACGGCACGCTGCTGCGCGCGGCGAAGATCGTGGGGTACAACGAGATCCCCATCGTGGGCATCTCCTACGGGCACCTGGGCTTCCTCACCGCCTCGGTCCCCGAGCAGACCATCGCCACCGTCGCATCCGCCCTTGCCGGCGAGCTCCACGTGAGCCGCCGCGCCACGCTGGCAATCACCTCGGATTTCGTTCGCGCCGACGGCAGCGAGTACAGCATCGAGAGCTTCGCCCTGAACGATTTCGCGGTCTCGCGCGGCGGCCAGGGCAACATGATCGAGTTCGAGATCTCGGTGTCCGGCCATCACATCGACCAGCTGCGCGGCGACGGATTCATCGTCTCCACGGCGACCGGCTCCACCGGCTACGCACTGGCCGCCGGCGGCCCCATCGTCACCCCCGAGTTCGCCGGCATGGTCTGCGTTCCCACCGCACCGCATACCATCATGGCCCGCGCGTTCCTGACGAGCCCGTCCGACGTCGTCGAGATCTCGCTCTCTCCCGAGCGTCCCGTCAAGCGGCACTTCTTCGCCGACGGGCAGCCCATCGGCGAGGATGAGAACACCGAGGGGTGGGAGGGCGCGCATGCCTCCATCCGCCGCGGCCCCGGCGATGTCCTGCTGCTCGATCATTCCGCGCAGAGCTTCTACCAGTCGGTCTCGCGCGTGTTCTACGGCAAGACGGGCGGTAAGTGATGCTCGAAGCGCTCCATGCACATGATGTCGCGCTGATCCGCGATGCCTCGATCGAACCCGCACCCGGCCTCACGGTTCTCTCGGGCGAGACGGGCACGGGCAAGACGGCCCTCCTCTCCGCGATCAAGCTCGCGGTGGGCGAGCGCGCCGACGCCTCGAGCGTGCGCGATGGCGCAGATGCCCTCGAGGTCGAGGCCCTGTTCTACCTGGGACCCGACGATATGGACGGCACCGTGGTGCGCCGCCGCCTCTCGGCGGACGGCCGCGGCCGTGCGACGATAAACGGCTCGATGGCGAGCGTCCACGAGCTTGCAGAGCGCATCGGATCGACCGTCGACCTCTGCGGCCAGCATGAGCACCAGAGGCTGCTGTCGTCGGCCACGCATGTCGAGCTCGTCGACGCGTGGGCGGGGACCGCCGCGGCCGAAACGCTCGCCGCCTACCATGCGGCTCTCGAGGACGCGCATCGTGCGGCGCAGGAGCTCGACGAGGTCCGCGCCCTCATGAGCGCGAGCGACGAGCGTCTGGCCGATGCCGAGTTCGTGCTGCGCCGGATCGAAGAGGTCAACCCCCGCGAGGGCGAGTACGAGGAGCTCTGCGAGGCGCTTCCCGTCGCCGAGCATGCCGAGCAGCTGCTGCAGAGCGCGGAGGCCGCCTACGGCGCCCTTGCCGAGGACGACGGGGCGCTCGATGCCGTCGGTGCCGCGCACCGCATGCTCGAGACGGCATCGGTCCACGACAGGAGCCTCTCCTCGTTCGCCGCCTCGCTCGACGATGCCATCGCGACCATCGAGGATGTCGCCCGCGATCTGCGCAGCTATTGCGACCGCATGGATATCGACCAGGAGGAGCTCGTGCGCCTCCAGACGCGCTACTCCGCATTCCAGGGCCTGCTCAGGAGCTTCGGCCCCACGATGGAGCGCGTCTTCGCCCGCAAGGCCGACGCCGAGGCGGTCGTCTCCGCGCATCAGGGCGGGGGAGAGCGGCTCCGCGATGCCGAGAAGGCCGTCGAGGCAGCCGAGCGCGCCCTCGCCGATGCTGCCGGCGCCCTCGACAACGTGCGCCGCGCCGCGGCGCCCAAGCTCTGCGCGGCCATCACCGAGCAGATGGCGCGCCTCGAGATGGGCAGCGCCGAAGTCGAGCTCTCCTTCGAGGATCTCCCGCGCTCCCAGTGGACCGCGGCCGGTCCCTCCCGCATCGAGCTGCTCTACCGTCCCGCAGCGGGCATGGCGGCGAAGCCCCTCAAGCGCATCGCCTCCGGCGGCGAGATCAGCCGCGTGATGCTTGCCGCCAAGGTGGTCATGGGCTCCGCGGATGCGGTCGAGACCCTCGTGTTCGACGAGGTCGACGCCGGCGTGGGCGGTGCCACCGCCGTCGCGCTCGCATCGGTGCTCGCGGATCTCGCGCGCACCCATCAGGTGCTGGTCGTGACCCACCTTGCGCAGGTCGCGGCACGTGCCGAGCGCCAGTACGTGGTCGAGAAGGTCGGCGGCGATATCCCCGAGACGCAGATCCGCGAGGTCAGGGGGGAGGAGCGCGTCCGCGAGATCGCTCGCATGCTCTCGGGCGATGCCAGCGAGGCCGCGCTCGCCCATGCACGCGAGCTGCTCGGCTGACGCCCCTCTCGCACAGAATATTGGAAGAAAACAATATTTACGAATTAGATACGTTCGACGCATCCGGTCCGTCGTACAATGGAGTCCCGTAGGGAATGAACGTCTTCTTCTACGGGAGGTCATCATGGCAAAGCATATCTTCGTCACCGGCGGCGTCGTCTCGGCGCTGGGCAAGGGCATTACGGCCGCATCTCTGGGGCGCCTGCTCAAGGCGCGCGGGTACAAGGTCATGATGCAGAAGGCCGATCCGTACCTCAACGTCGATCCCGGCACCATGAGCCCCTTCCAGCACGGCGAGGTCTTCGTGACCGACGATGGCAAGGAGACGGACCTCGATCTGGGCCATTACGAGCGGTTCATCAACGAGAGCCTCACCGCCGACTCCAACTTCACGAGCGGCCTCATCTACCAGACGCTCATCTCGCGCGAGCGCGCGGGAGACTTCCTGGGCGGCACCGTGCAGGTGATCCCGCACGTCACGAACGAGATCAAGGCGCGCTACGCCGCGGTGGAGGAGACGGGCGCCGACGTGGTCATAACCGAGATCGGCGGCACGGTGGGCGATATCGAGGGTCAGCCCTTCATCGAGGCCATGCGGCAGTTCCGCAAGGAGAAGGGCGTGGGCGAGACGATCGCGATCCACGTGAGCCTCGTGCCCTACATCTCGGCCGCCCACGAGATCAAGACCAAGCCCACGCAGCATTCCGTGAAGGAGCTGCGCTCGATGGGCATCCAGCCCGA
>CAMOLV010000131.1 GCA_946619045.1 uncultured Coriobacteriales bacterium
TCGGTTGCCCAGCGTCTGAACTCGACGCCGCGCTGCGACTTGACGCGGTATCCCACAGCAAGAATTAGATCGAGAGCGTAGTGCTCAGTGCTATAGGTTTTTCCATCGGAGGCAGTTGTCGCAAATTTTGCGACAACTCGATCCCTGTCACCAAGCAGCTCTTCTTTTAGCGCGTTACCCACATGCTTGCCGATGGTCTTCACATCGCGATCAAACAGCAAGGCGAGCTGCTGCCGTGTGAGCCACACCTCATTGCGAGAGATGTCGACCTCCACAGGAAGCGTGACGGCACCGTCGGCAGATTCGAACAGGACGATATCGGCAGTATTCATGGGCGTCTCCTTTCAGACGATTGCCGATTAACAACCTTGTCTGCAAGAGAACGCCCGCCTGCGGATTGAAAGCCCGGCTCAACAGCCTAGGCCCCGTATAGCCGCAGTGTCACAACGTGCGACGGTACACGATGCATGCCTTCCCTATCTGGGCTTGCCTTCTACATCGCTCCATCCATTGCATGTTAAGTGTAACACAATACTAGAACATATGTTTGTTTAATTGGTACGCATTTGAAATTGCCGTTGTTATCGATTGCCAGGCACTCGAGCACGGAGCCGTTTGCAACGACGGCCACGCTGCCCGCATTCGCGCCGCTTCTCGGTGGCATACAATGCTTGGTGAAAGAGATAGGAGGATGCCCCATGAGGGAGAAGCTTCACGATAAGAAATGGTATCCGTATGCCGTCGCAGCATGCATCGCGGTCGTGCTGTATGTGATCTTGACGCACCTCGCCACCGTTTTCGATGTTGCGGCCACATTCCTCGGCTTCTTCAGCGCACCGCTTCTGGGCTGCGTGATCGCCTATCTCATGAACCCGCTCGCCATGTTCTTCCACCGTACGGTATTCAAGACATTAAAGAATGCGGATCTGCGCTGGATCGCCTCGATCGCCCTCGCGGTGCTCTCGCTCGTCTTGTTCCTGCTGCTTCTGCTGAGCACCCTGATCCCGCAGCTTGTCGAGAGCATCACGATGCTTGCAACCAATATGGACGGATATATCGCCACCCTCGTGCAGCTTTCCCACACATGGGGCATCGCGGAATACATCGATCTTGACGAGCTTGTGGGAACATCGGGAAATCTCATGAGCAGCCTGCTGAAGATCGTCGGGGACAATATGCAGAACATCCTCAGCGTGTCCGTCATCGCAGGCAAGGGCCTCATGATGTGGGGGCTCGCGTTCATGCTCTCGGTGTATCTGCTCGCATCGAAGGAATCCCTCAAAAACGGCACCAAGCGGTTCCTGCAGGCCCTGCTTCCCGAGAAGCGCTACCAAGTTGCCATGGGATTCCTCACGCGCTGCAACAGCATCTTGCAGCGCTATATCGTGTTCAGTATCCTCGATGCGATCATCATCGGCGGTGCGAACGTCGTGTTCATGTCGTGCACCGGAATGCAATACGTGGGACTCGTATCGCTGGTCGTAGGCGTGACCAACCTCATCCCCACGTTCGGCCCCATCATCGGCGCAGTGGTCGGCGGATTCGTGCTGCTGCTGGTCAATCCCCTGCACGCCCTCATCTTCGTCATCTTCTCGATCGTCCTCCAAACGCTGGACGGCTATGTGATCAAGCCCAAGCTGTTCGGGGACTCGTTGGGCGTCTCGGGCCTGTTGATCCTCGTCTTCATCATCGTGTGCGGGAACATGTGGGGCATCGTCGGGATTCTGCTCGCCATTCCGTTGGCCGCCATCATCGACTTCGTCTGCAGGGACGCGATCATGCCGCAGCTCGAAGAGCGCAGGCGCAGGCTCGATTCCGAGACAGCGGAGTAAACGCGCGGTATATCCGATAAAGCGCGCCATTCCCAGAACGGTGCGCCACCCCGCATCCGTAAGCTACACTATTTGACATACATGCTGGCCACGACACATGGGGATCGACATGGCGACTGAATCTGGAAAGAAGCGCAAGAAGGTCACGGGCGACGCCGAGCACAGGACGGGGACGTTGCGCGCCGCCGTCAAGCCGGGCGTGATCGTGGGAAAACAGAGCGTTGCGAAGGTCATCTCCGATTACATCGAGACCAAAGGCGCACGGGTCTTCAAGCGCACCTTCTGGGGAGATAAGCTCGCGCAGTCGTCCGCTGCCCTGCGCAGCAGCTTCAAGCTTCCCGCAAACGAGGAGCTCTATCTCTTCGCCAATCTGTCGACCCTCACCCAGACTGCGGGGATTCTGCTCTCATCGTCGGGCTTCAACATGCTCGACGGCAAGGGGGGTTCCGCGCATCTCGACTGGGAGACGTTCGCCAACTGCAATATCTCCACCAGCAGGGGAATGCTCGTAATCGGCAACACCGGCATCATCTCCCCCGATTACGAGGCGCTCGCAGAACTGCTGCAGGCCATCAAAGCCGCCCTCTCCTAGACGCACGCCACACAAGGAGCGACACACATGGACGAGAAGACTTCCAAACGAGGCAACCAAAAGCTCGCGCTCGGCGTCATCGCCCTGCTCGCGTTCTGCTTCATCCTCTTCCTGGCGTGGAAGAGCTTCAGCTCGCCCTCCGAGCCCTCGCCGAGCATCGACGCGCAAGCCACCTCCGCTGAAGGCGATGTCCAGGAGGAGCCCGAGGAGCTGCCTGAACGAGCCGCCACGGGCATTTCCATGAGCGCGCAGCAGACAAGCGACAGCCTGGAGATCGAGCGCGTGCAGCCCGGCGGCACGCGCCCTGCGAACGTGGCCGACGACTCATGGACCATCTTCGTCTACCTCTGCGGATCCGATCTCGAGACTCAGAGCGGTGCGGCATCGAAGGACATCAGCGAGATGCTCTCCGGATGCACCGGAAGCAACGTGCGCTTCGTCGTCGAGACCGGCGGTGCCCGCACATGGCGCAACAACACCGTAAGCAACCGTAGGCTCGGCCGCTACCTCATTCAGGATGGGAAGATCAGCGAGGTCGGCAACGCCGCATCCTCCAGCATGGGCGAGGCAGGCACGCTGAGCGCATTCCTTGCGTGGGGCATCAGGAACTACCCCTCCGAGCACATGGGGCTCATCCTGTGGGACCATGGCGGCGGATCCGTCGCCGGCGTCTGCTTCGACGAGCTCAACCAGCGCGACTCCCTCAACCTGCGCGAGCTCGACACCGCCCTCAACCAGGCATACGGGATCATGTGGGACAAGTTCGACTTCATCGGCTTCGATGCCTGCCTGATGTGCACGCTCGAGAGCGCGAACGTCCTGGCGACCTATGCCGACTACATGGTCGCCTCGCAGGAGAGCGAGCCCGGCACCGGCTGGGACTACACCTCCATCGGACGCTTCCTCTCCCAGAATCCCGCAAGCGATGGACGCGAGCTGGGCCGCAGCATCTGCGACTCCTATCTCAAATCCCAGTCCGCTTCCACGCGCGGCTTCGTCACGCTCTCGGTTATCGACCTTTCGATGATCGACCCCCTGCTCGAGCAGTACCACCAGTTCTGCCATGAGATGTACGACCTCGGCACCAACCAGCAGAACCTTGCGGCGATTTCCCGGGCGATCCAGAAAATCGAGAACTACGGTTGCAACAACCGCCGCGAGGGCTTCACCAACATGGTCGACCTCGGCGGGCTCGTTTCGACCTGCGCCTCTGCGGCCCCGAGCGCCGCAGGCGTCCAAGCAGCCCTCTACGATGCGGTCGTCTACCAGATCCGTGGAAACTACCATGCCGACGCCTGCGGGCTCTCCACCTACTACCCACTCTTCATAAGCAGCAAGAACGAGCTGAAGGCATTCCACGCCGTGGCGGTGAGCCCCTGGTATCTGACCTATGTGGACCGTCTGGCCCAAGGAGCGACCTCCAACAGCGGCACCCTCGGTTACTCCCCGAGCAGCATCTTCCAGGAAACCCTCTGGAACTGGCTGCTCGGCAACTCGCAGGAGATCGAAGAGCAGGTCGAGGACACCTGGGACTATGTGGACAACCACGACGAGACCGCCCAGCAGATCAGCTTCGCGGACCCGCCGCAGGTCGATGGAGAGGGTACCTTCTGGTTCCGCTTCGACCAGAAGGGGATCGACAACGCAGCCGTGGTGAGCGCCTATGTCTACCAGCTCTCCGATGATGGAAAGCATGCCATCTTCATGGGCGAGACCTACGACGTCTACGGCGATTGGGAGACAGGCCAGTTCGCGGATGGGTTCAATGGCCGCTGGCTGTCGCTCCCCGACGGCCAGAGCCTCAACCTTATCGTCCAGAGCGCAGACGATACGACGATCGTCTACACCTCCCCCATCGAGCTCAACGGGCAGGAGTGCTACCTGCGCTTGCGTCAGGACATCGCGAGCGGCAAGGTAACCGTCGATGGGGCATGGGGTGCGCTTGGCGCGAACGGCGCCCTCGACCGCGGCGTTCGCGAAATCGTGAGCGGCGATACCATCCTTCCGCTCTACCGCGCGGTGGCCGTCGCCGATAGCCAGCGTGTCGGCGATTACGAGGGCGAGCTGTACACCGTGGGTTCGGGCGGGCTTGAAGTGCGCTACGACTACCTCCCCATCGGAAACTATCTCTACAGTTTCAGCATCCGGGATATCTACGGCGATCTTTACTGCACGGACAGCGTGCAGTTCGAGATCGACGAGAACGGCGACATCTACTTCTGATCAATAGATGGACAGAAGGGCAAAGGGGGCGGAGGACCTGAACAGATCCTCCGCCCCTTGTTCGAATGAATCCAAAGCGAAAACGCTATGTGAGCTCCATGCCGAGCATGTCCATGACCTGGCCGGTGAGCGTGGCGGCCTCAAGGCCCCAGTCAACCACCAGGCAGTGGCCGCTCACGTACTCCGCAAGGTCGCTGCCCAGGTAGAGGCACGCCTTGCCCATGACGGAGGGGGCTGCGATGGGCTTGCCGTTGCCCACGCTGGCCTCGAACTGTTTGCGAGCGCTCGG
>CAMOLV010000132.1 GCA_946619045.1 uncultured Coriobacteriales bacterium
AGAGGCCGCCCTTGGTCTTGTAGAGGGTCTCCTCGTAGCCGGCGGGGTCGCCGTAGTAGCTGAACGCGCGGCTGCCCAGAGCCTCGGCCTTCTCGGTGTCGTACACATGCTTCTTGCCTTCGAACATCTTGGTCTTACGCATGATTCCTCCTAGAAATCTTTGTGACATTCTTTTCGCTTTCGCGAAGTCACCCTTCACGAAGGTGGTTCCATTTGAATCGGTAGTGTACACCAATTACTAAAGTATGTTCCCTTTTTCACGATTTGTAGACGGCAGGTGGCAGATATCTTCCGCAAAGCGACTCCGAATGACCTCTCGAAGCTGATCTCCTTTTACGGCGAGATCTCCGACGCCATGATCGGAACGCCCTTCGACTGCCGGTGGAGAAGGGGCGATCATCCCGATGGGAAGATGCTCGCCGACGCGATCGGAGAGGGAGCGCTCACCATCGCCGAGGACGGTGGCGCAATCGCCGCGGCGGTGATCGCGAACCACGATCTCGACGGCGCGACGGGACCCGAGCTGCCCTGGCAGGTCGATTGCCCGCAGGAGAAGGCGGTCATCATCCACGTGCTCGCCGCGAACCCCGCATACCGCGGGACCGGAATCGCCCGGCAGCTGCTCCTGCACGTAATCGACGAGGCGCGGGCGGCGGATATGGCTTCCGTGCGCCTGAGCGCCGCCCTAAACAACACGCCTGCCGTAAAGCTGTACGAGAGCTGCGGATTCATCCGTATCATCGAATCGAGGCAGTTCTGGGGAGGCGTCATGGTCGATGCCGTGAGCCTGGAGCTGCCCCTCTGAACACGATCCGCATAGGGAGAGGCGCATGGCAGTCACCACGAAGATCTGGAGCGACACGTACTACGACTCCGTCACCCTCATGCTCGGCTCGTCGATGATCAGCGCCCTTCCCGGCATCGACGAGGCGATGGTCCTCATGGGCACCGACCGCAACAAAACCGTCATCCGCGCGAGCGGCCTCATCGCCGAGGGCACGGGCTCCTTCGGCCCCAACGACATCGTCATCGGCATCCGCTCGGAGGACGAGGCGGCGGCCCGAACCGCGATCGAAACGCTCGAGGCCTTCCTCACCTCCAAGAAGGGCTCGGGCGACCGCAACATCACCGCGCGCACGCTTGCAGGAGCCCTCCGCGAGGACCCCGGCATCAACCTCGCCATGATCTCGGTGCCCGGCCGCTATGCCCGCGCAGAAGTCGAGAAGGCGCTCGATTCCGGGCTCCACGTCATGCTCTTCTCCGACAACGTCCCGCTCGAGGACGAGATCGCCCTCAAGGATAGGGCGCTCGAGAAGGGCCTGCTCATGATGGGTCCCGATTGCGGAACCGCCATCGTGAACGGCTGCGCGCTCGGGTTTGCCAACGTGGTGCGCCGCGGCAACATCGGGCTCGTCGCCGCCGCGGGCACCGGCCTGCAGGAGATCACCGTGCTCATCGACCGCCTGGGCGGAGGCGTATCGCAGGCGCTCGGCACGGGCGGACGCGACCTCAAGGAGGACGTCGGAGGCCGCATGATGGGGCTCTGCCTCGAGGCACTGCGCGACGACCCCGCAACCGAGGTCATCGCCATCCTCTCGAAGCCGCCCCATCCCAGCGTGGTCGAGAAGATGAAGGCGATCATCGCGACCATCGGCAAGCCCGTCGTCGCATGCTTCCTCGGAGCCGACGAGGACGCCCTCGCGGGCACGCATGCCGTCTATGCGAAGGACTGCGAGCAGTGCGCGCGCATCGCCGTCGAGCTCGCGGGCACGGCGCTTCCCGAGAAGGACGAGGCGTGGATCCGGGAGACCGCCGCCGCGGAGGCCGCGCTCCTCGCCCCCGGCCAGCGCTATCTGCGCGGGCTCTACTCGGGCGGCACGCTCTGCTACGAGGCCATGCTCGCGTTCCGCGATGCCGGGATCCCCGCCTACTCCAACATCGCCATCGACCGCGAGCTGCTGCTCGAGAATCCCGATCTGAGCCGCGAGCATACGCTGGTGGACATGGGCGAGGACTTCTTCACCAACGGCATGCCGCATCCCATGATCGACCTGCGCATGCGCATCGAGCGCATGGCGCGCGACTGCGCGGAGCCCGATGTGGCCGTGCTGCTGCTCGACTGCGTGGGCGGCTACGGCACCCACGACGATCCCGCAGGCGCGCTCGCGCCGGCGATCGTCTCCGCCAAGGCCGCCGCCAAGGCGCAGGGCCGCCACCTGCCCGTCATAGCCTCGGTCACCGCAAGCGAGGGGGATCCGCAGGTCAGAAGCGCGCAGGAGCAGACCCTGCGCGATGCCGGCGCCATCGTCTGCGATTGCAACGCGCAGGCCGTGCGCCTCGCGTTCGCCATCCTCGACCGCATCGAAGCCTGAGGGGGAGCCATGGAGAACAAGGTCAACAAGCTCTTCTCATCGCAGCTTGCCATCGCCAACGTGGGTGTGGACATCTTCGCCAAGGCGTTCCGCGCGCAGGACACCCCCTGCGTGCACGTGGAGTGGCGGCCGCCCGCAGGCGGCAACAAGAAGATGGTCGACCTGCTGTCGAAGCTGAAGGACCTATAGGCGCAAATCGTCGAAAGGAGCTGGTCATGGGTTTGATCGATGATGCCAACCGGGAGGCGGTCGAGCGGCTCGACCTCTCCAATCCCGCGCTCACCGACGTGGTGTTCGCGAAGGACGTGGTGCCCGGGATCGACAAGTACACGGTGAGCCACGCCGGCCCTCCCATCACCTGGAACGCCATGAGCGGTCCGATGCGCAGCGCCGTCATGGGCGCGCTCATCTACGAGGGGCTCGCCGAGACGCGCGAGGAAGCCGCGCAGCTCGCCGCCAGCGGCAAGATCAAGTTCCGCCCCAACCACGATTGCGGGTGCGTGGGCCCGATGGCCGGCGTCACCACCTACTCGATGCCGCTGTGCGAGGTCACCAACCTCACCTACGGCAACAAGTGCTACATCGCCTTCAACGAGAGCGACATCAGGGCGCTGTGCTTCGGCTCAGCCGACCCGGTGGTCATCCCGCGCCTCCACTGGTTCGAGGAGGTCCTCGGCCCCGCCGTCAAGGACGCCCTCGCCGTGAACGGCCCCATCAACCTCAAGGCCATCGTCACCAAGGCGCTCACCCAGGGCGAGGAGCTGCACAACCGCATCGCCGCGGGCAGCGCGCTGTTCTACAAGGCCATCTCGCCCGCGCTCGTGAAGGTGGTCGACAGCCGCACCGAGCTCCAGGAGATCGTCGACTTCCTCGCCCCGAGCGACTACGTGTTCCTCAACCTCGGCATGGCCTACGGCAAGGCCAGCGCCGACGCCATCAAGAACATCCCCTACTGCACGGTCGTCTCCACCATGAGCCGCAACGGCACGAACTTCGGCATCAAGGTGAGCGCGCTCGGCGAGCGCTGGTTCGAGGCGCCGTGCCCCAAGGTCAAGGGCATCTACTATCCGCCCTACACCGAGGCGGACGCCAACCCCGACATGGGCGACTCCTGCATCACCGAGACCGTGGGCCTGGGCGGATGCGCCATGGGCGCGAATCCGGCGATGGTGCACGTCTTCGGCGCCGAGTCGACCGACGAGGCGGCCAAGATCACGCGCGAGATGCTCGAGATCACCTGCGGCGTTTCCAAGGACAAGGTCATCCCCAACATGAACAACCAGGGCATCCCTCTGGGCATCGATATCCGCAAGGTCGTCGAGACCGAGATCTGCCCGCTCATCAACACGGGCATCGCCCACAAGGATCCCTCGCACGGCCAGATCGGCGCAGGCGTGTCGCGTGCACCGCTCGCATGCTTCCAGCAGGCGCTCGAGGCCTTCGTGGAGTCGCTCGGATAAGGACGTCTTGAATTCTCGCTGCGACGGCATCGCCTCCGGGCGGTGCCGTCCTTCTATGCGCGGCGGGCCTGGATCTTGCCGCGCAGGAGCACGTGGACCAGGGCGATGCCCCAGGTGATGACCGCGATCACGACGAACACGATCGGCGTGCGGTCCATGCCCCACTGGGCGAACCCGTAGAAATCGTTCACGTGCGGCGGCTCGCCCACGCCGTTGATAACGATGTTCGCATAGTACCCGGCTCCGTAGAGGATCATGGGGATGGTCGCGAGCAGCGTCGCACGGGGCAGCAGGCCGCCCGTCTCGACCAGGCAGAACCCGACCATCGCCATAAGGGGGAGCAGCAGGTGGAGCCAGAGGTTCGCGCCGATGTACATCGCGAGCCACCCGTACATGGGAGCGAGGAAGACGACCACCGTCAGGAACGTGAGGCCCACGCTCGTGGTTGCGGCGAGCTTGAGCGTCATGAGGCCGGGGCCGATCTCGCGCCCGCGACCGAGCCTGACGGCGAAGACCGCGGCGACGATCCCCGAGAAGATGTTCGAGAGCACGGTGAAATACTTGAATGCGCCGATGCCCGACGAGAGGAGCAGACCGCCCTCGCTGCCCCAGCCGAACATGATCTGGCAGGTAGCGAGCGCCGTTCCCACGGCGATGGCGATGTTGCTCCAGAGGCGGGCCCTCTGCTTAAGCTGAACCACAGCTGCATCCTTCGTAAAACGCCTTAGTTTTATCAAGTATACGTATTGTTACGGGCAACCCGCCCAACCGCCGCGTTTCGGCTAGACTAGAAAAGATTAAAAATCGAATCGTGTACGCCGCACCGCTACCAGAGGAGGGTCTCTCGATGCAGATCGGCTTCGACAAGGACAAGTACATCAAACTGCAGGCCTCGCACATCCGCGAGCGCATCAACCAGTTCGGCGGCAAGCTCTATCTTGAGTTCGGCGGCAAGCTCTTCGACGACTACCACGCCAGCCGCGTGCTTCCCGGCTTCGAGCCCGACCTCAAGGCACGCCTGCTCGAGGCGCTCGCGCCCGTGGCCGAGGCGCTCATCGCCATCAACGCCAACGACATCGAGCAGGACAAGCGCCGCA
>CAMOLV010000133.1 GCA_946619045.1 uncultured Coriobacteriales bacterium
CTTACAGCTTGAAGACGACCTCGATGCCCGGATCCACCAGCTCTGCGAACCTCTTTCCATCCTCCGCCGAGCCCGCGACCGTGCCGTAATGCTCGGGAATCGCCACCTTGGGTTTCAGGGCGTTCACGAAGGCCGCCGCCTCGCGGGCGTCCATCGTGTACTTTCCGCCCACGGGAACGAGCGCGATATCGCATTCGATCCCGCGATTCTCGGGCAGGTCGTCCGTATCGCCGGCCACGTAGACGCGGATGCCGCATGCGAGCTCGACCACGTACCCCACCCAGCCGTTCTCGCGCGGGTGGAACGGCCTGCCCGGCGTCGCCGCAGGCACGACCTCCACGCGGACGCCCTCGAGCGGCATGCGCACGTCTCCCGGGGCGACGAGCAGCGCATGCGGGATCTCCGCCTTCATGTCGACGGGCGCCATGAAGCGCGTGCCGTCATGGGCGATCTTGGCGATGCTCTCGGGCGAGAAGTGATCGAAGTGGGAATGCGTGATGAGGATGAGGTCGGCGTCGTGCGCCTCGTCCTCGATCTCGAACGGGTCGACGTAGATCACCGCGCCATCTCCGCCATCGATGCGGATGGAGCTGTGCGTGTTGATGGTGATGAAGCTCGTGTCCATGGTGCCTCCTCGCAAGCGGATGCACCAAGCATACGCGACGCCGCCTGCGCGCGGATCAACGCGCTGGCAGACGGCATCGTTTGCCTATCCGAGCTTCTGCATGATGTCGACGATCGTCTCCATCGAGTCGTGGAGCGCGGCGCGGGCTGCGTCCGTCGAGCAATGCCGCTCCGCGCCGATAACGCCGTGCACAGGCATCTGACTTGCGGTACAACATAACCAGTCCCCTCGAAAGGAGCACCGCAATGGCCGACAGCAGCCTGATCATGAAGAAGTGGGTCGCCGCGCACACCGAGTTCGCCCAGAAGACCAACGGCGACTTCCTGCAGAATCCCGCAGCGACGCTCGACAAGGTCTATCCGATGGGCGTCAGCTACATCAACAGGGACCGCGCGTTCGAGAAGATCCTGAAGAAGTACCTCGCCGACTGCGGCGTCGAGGAGTTCCTCGGCGAGTGCGGCGCGTACCAGTACAGCGTCTACACCTCGGGCCTGTTCAAAGGCCGCAGCGATATCTGCAACATCACGAACATCATCTACGCGCACTGGAACAACATGCCCGAGAACCTCATCAAGGAGAGCTATCTCGTGGCATCGCCCGACAAGAAGACCGCCATCGGCGTCGCCGTCACGGTCACGAACGGCAAGGGCGGCTACGACTGGGTCATCATGGGCAAGAAGCCGGAAGACACGTGGACCATCCCGCAGGCTAACTGGGAGAAGATGAACAAGGACGCCGGCCTCCTGGGCGACACGATCGAATTCATCTGCTATATGCTGGTGACGCTCCTCCTCAGCGACCTGGCGCCCAAGAATATGGGCAAGCTCAGGGTCGATAAGGTCATCAGCTAAAGAGCAGCTTGCGTTTGATCTTCTTATGGGCGGCCGCAAGGTCGCCCTTCCATTTCTTAAGCTTCAACTGCTCCGCGAAGGGCAGCTGCCTCAGCACGTCCCGTGTCGTCAGAGGTTCCATCAGCGCCTCGCATGCCGCGTATCTGAGCTCTGCCATCTCCAGCTGCTTCCCCTGGCCCATCTTCTCCAGGATCTCGGCTTGGTTCTGGAATGCAGCGATCATGAAAAGCAGGTTGCCCTCGGTATCCGGGATGCTCTGACCGTATGCGAGCGTCTTGTCGAATGCCTCCTCGATCACGTTCTTGAGCTGCGCGGTGTCGAGCTTCGATGCGATGATGCCCATCCGGTTGTAGATGCCGAATCCGGCCAGGGGGTCGATGGTTGCGTTTCCCGGAAGGCTGCTGACCCTACCCAGCGCACTTGAGGCGTCGAGCAGGTTGCTCAGGGCTGCGACCAGCGCATCTTCGGTGCCCCGCTGCTCGAGCAGCCGTGCCGTGTTGAGCTTCTGCATCGCCAGCGCAAGGCACATCTCGCGCGTGGGATTCTGCTGGATGATCCTGCCGTAGGCCTCCTGCGCGGCCATGCCGTAGCGGATGGCCTTCTCGCGGCGGTCGGCGGGGATCGTCTCGTCCTTGAGCGCGTGCGAGAGGCGCGACGCCTCCGCGGAGTAGAACTGCGCGACCGCGATGAGCGCGATCTCGTCCTCCATCACCTCGGGATGCGCTGCCAGGATTGCGTCCACGTCGTCAGCTACGGAGAACTCGCTCAGCGAGGTCCGAGCTGCGGTGGTCTCGAACTGCTCGACCGCTACCAGCCCGAGCAGGGCCTCGAACGGCAGATGCTCCTTGACCCAGCTGCGCCGGCAGAGCTCGAGCAGCTCGTCCTTGGCACCCTCCGCCTTCGCGAGGATATCCTTGCGCTGGGTCATCCCGAACTGCGCCTGCGCGGTGTTGACCTCCTCGCTGAGCGCGAGAAGGTATTCCGATGCATCGTCCTCGTCGGGCTCGCCGCCCTCGAACGGGTTGCCCAGCATCGAGCGCCTGAGCCCGCGGTACTTCTCGGCCTGCTCGAAGTCGCCACGGTCCGCGTAGTACCCCGCGAGGACGCGGCAGCAATCCTCGATGCGCATGTCGAGGCTCGATGCGAACCGCCCGCCGAACAGCTCCCTCACCTTGAGGGCGATATCGTAGTACGTCTCGACGATATTGCCGTAGACGGGGTCGGTGCGGAAGTACTCGCCCGACATCATCAGGATCGTCCACAGCGAGAGGAACGAACTCAAGTTGCCGGCATCGCGCAGCGCAGCGAAGCCGACCGAGATGATCATGCTCATGAGCTGCCTGCCGTCGTCGTAGCGGCTGCCGCGCCAGAGCGCGTAGGCCGCATGGCCCAGCAGCTCGTCCTGGCCCTCGTCCGTGCACGCGTCGATGTAGCGCAGCACCGCGGGATCGGTCATGCCGCTTGACAGCTGGGCGTAGAAGAGCAGGTATTTGCGGCGGAACTCGTCGCGCTCGTCCAGATCGCGCAGATGCTCGAAGACCATGCGCGCCATGGCCGTGGGGTCGTCGAGGTGGTCGAAGCGTCCTACCGCCACGCTTTCGATCTGGAACTGGATCCGACCGTCCTCGGTTACGAGGAAGCATTCGCTCCATGCCTGCAGCAGCGCGGCGAGGTCGAGGCTGTTGAAGCTGCTGCCGATGATGGTTGCGAGGTCGGATTCGCGCAGGCCGAACGGCGAAATGCACAAGAGGTTGCATATCTGTCGCACCAGCGGGGGATTGATGCCTTCGCCGATGATCTCCATGATCTGGTAGGAGAGCTCCTCCAAGCTCTCGGGGCTCTGCTCGACCAGCTCCATCTGGTAGGCGTTGATCGCCTCGATGCTGCCGCCCCGACGGTTGATCTCGGCGAAGTCGGCGGCGCTCATCCTCAGCAGCCGCTTCAGGAGCATGGAGACGTGCAGCAGGCCGTAGCGGCGCGTCTTCTCGAGCACGGCGAGCTTGACCGGCTCCGCAAGCTCGCGTCCGTAGTAGGCCATCAGCCCGTCGAGGGCGAACTGGCGCTCGCGGAAGGTGATGGCGGCGGGGGAGATCGTCTCCGCCAGCGGCGTCGCGTAGTCGCTGCGCGCCGTGAGCAGCATCGCGATGCCGTCCCTGCCCGAGCCGGGCAGGAAGACCAGCTTGTCGAGGTCGTCTCCGGGCTGCAGCTTGTCGACGCCGTCGACGAGGAAGAACAGCCGCCGTCCGTTATCGGCGAGATAGTCGCAGAGCTCCTCGAGCTGGTCGCGGTAGTCCCGCTCGGCAGGAGGCTCCGGGGACTCGTCTTCCATGTGCGGGGACCTCGTGTAGGTCTCCAGCGCATAGACCGTCGATTTGAGGATCTCGGCGGCGCTCGTGCTTCGCGGCGTGAGACCGGCGGTGAAGGAAAGAACCACGTTGCGCGGGTCTTCGGCAAGATGTTGCGCGGTACGAGCGAAGAGCATGCTCTTGCCCGAGCCCTCGGTGTTCTGGTACAGGTACAGCCCGGCATAGGGCGAGATGGTCGTGCGCCTGGTCGTCGCAGCCTTCACGAGGGTGTCGTAGATGGTCTGCTCGTCCTCGCTCGCATGGATGTACTGCTTGGTCCGCTCGTCAAGATAGCGCTGCTGGAGCGTCAGCTCCTTCTGGCGCGGGGAGAGGCGCGAGAACTCCTCCCAGTGCGGCTTCAGGATATCGCAGATATCCTGGCTGAGTCGCCGGGCGAAGGCGTCCAGGTCGCCCGCATCGGGGCCGTTCTCGTCGAAGCGCATGCGGTAGAAGCGGATCCTATCGCCGCAGATGGCGCGCAGACGCGCCTTGAGCTGGTCGAGCTTGGCGCGGTGCTCCTCATCCTCCGCGCGGAAGTCGGCGGGGACGGCGCCCTCGGCCTCGCGGAAGTACACGATGGGGGTGTAGTTGCGGCAGAACGCGCCGTACTCGATCTCGAGCGCGGTGACGCTGATCTCGAGGTCGTCGAGGTGCATGTTCTTGCGGCGGGCCTGGCTGCTGATGAGCGACGGGTCGGGGATCCATCCGTAGCGCTCGCCCAGCAGGATGACGAACGGCGGGCGGCTGCGATCGATCTCGTCGAGGCAGACGCTCAGGACCTTGGTGTTGGCCTCGTCTTCCGCGAGATCCGTCGTGTTGATGCCCCAGCGCAGGTCCTTGCACCATACGTTCTCGCCGTATTGCTCGGCCACCGTGTCGACCAGCGGGACGACCTTCTGCATGATGACGTCGCGCTCGGCGTTCATGTCGCGGAACGTGCTCGAGACGAAGATGGTGTTCATGGGGTGCCTTCCGATGGGGCTGACGCTGGTTCAAGTGTAGCGGTTGGCTTGGACGGTCGCGGGTCGGCGACGCGGCGGATGTTGCCAACGGTTGCCGGTCTCGGAGGCGTGC
>CAMOLV010000134.1 GCA_946619045.1 uncultured Coriobacteriales bacterium
GACCGGAGGCCTCGAGGCCAGCGGCGTCGGCGCCAAAGGTGGAGGCGTGGAGCATCAGGGGCAGCTCGTCCTCCACGGAGAGCTTGGCCGCCCAGTCGGCTGCGCGCTCCTCGGCAGGCAGGCGCCAGTCCTCGAAGGGATCGAGCTCGCCGTTGTCGTTGAGATCCTTGAATGCGTAGCCGTCGGCCTCGATGAGCTTGAGGCCGGAATCCTTGCTGTAGGACAGCGTGGCGCCGCCTTCCTGGGTCACGAGGACATACGATCCCATATCCTCCTCGGACCACTTCTTGGCAGCATCGCCGCTGCCTTCCTCGGGCTCCTGGCCGCCGTCTGCGGGCGCCGCGCCGCCGTTGCATGCAGCGAGCATGCTGGCTGCCGCCGCAGCAGCGCCGGCCTTGAGGAAGTTCCTTCTCGTGAGCTTAGCCATGTTCTCCTCCTTGGTGCCCTGACGGGCCGCTCTCTCCTGTCCGGGGATTCCCGGTTTTCCGAGCAGAGCGTACGCGCGGAGATAAGGCCGTGCCGAATCTGTCGCAAACAGCGCGAAACTGGCATCGAACGACATGACGAAGACCGTGAGCGCCCTCGGTCGAGAACCCATTTCTCCGCACGCCGCCCTCGTGTAGTATCTAAATGGGAAGAATCTTTATGCAGGGGGAAGCATGTATCGGATCCTGGTATTCGAAGACACGCCCGAGGAGGCCGATGCGCTGCTCGGCCATATCAAGCGCTACGGTGCCGAGCATGGCGAGCAGTTCCAGACCACCTGGGAGCGCTCCGCCATCACGTTGGGCGAGGATTCCCCACGTGCCGACCTCATCTTCATGGATATCGAGATGCCGGGCGTCACCGGCATGGATGCCGCCACACTGCTGCGCACCTTCGATTCCGTGACCCCCATCATCTTCGTGACCAACCTCGCCCAGTTCGCCGTGAAGGGCTACGAGGTCAACGCCCTCGATTTCATCGTCAAGCCCGTGAGCTACGGGGCCTTCTCGCTGCGCATGGCGAAGGCGCTGCGCGTGATGCGCGAGAACCGCGGCTCCTCTATCGCCGTGAAGACCCGCGGAGGCATCGAGATCCTCCACGTGGAGGACATCACCTATATCGAGGTCATGAACCACGCCCTCACGTACCATCGCACGGACGGAGAGCCCGTGGTGACCCGCTCCACCATCACGGAAGCCGAGGAGAGCCTGGCCGACAAGCCGTTCGTGCGCATCAACAAGAGCTTTTTGGTGAACATGCGCCATATCGCCAGCGTGCACGGCCAGGAGGTCGAGCTCTTCTCGGGCGAGGTGCTGCCCATAGGCCGCTCCATGCGCAAGGCCGCGGTCGAGAGAATAGCCGCGTACCTAGGATCGATGGGCTAGGCCGCATGGGCGAGTTGAGCGCATTCTCCCTGATAGGACCCGCTTGGATGCTGGTCCAGATCATCGTGCCCGTGTTCGCGCTCGCCGCCCGCCTGCCGCGCCGCGGGCTCCCCCGCGCAGCCGAGGGGCTCGTGCCCGTCGTCGTGATGCTGCCCGCCTGGCTGTTCCTCGTGAGCCGCTGGAGCTATTTCGCGCCCACGGACGTCCCCGAGACGCTCATCACCTTCGCGCTCATCCTCGGGCTCTCGCTCGTGGCCGTCGCCGTCGTGCACCGCGTCTCCATCTGGACGGCCCTCTTCTGCGCCTCGGCAGGCTACACCATCCAGAACATCTACTCGAGCACCTCCACGCTCGCCGGCAACCTCGCCGAGCTTGCCGGGGCGCACGAGGCATACGCCGCGCACATCCTCGTCTACGAGCAGGTCGTGCTCGTCGTCGTGTACGCCCTCTGCTTCGCGCTGTTCGTGCGCAGGATCTGGGAAGCCAGGCTCGAGCTCGTCGAGGACCGGCACATGGTGGTCGCCTTCGTGGGCTGCCTCTTCGCGGTCATCGGCTTCGACGTGCTTATCAAGGGTGCGCGCACCGAGGGCCTCTCGCTCGGGCTCTGCGCCGCGATGCGCGCGGTGCACATCGCCTTCTGCGTCTTCCTGCTCTACTTCGACTACCGCACGCTCTCGCGCAGCCGCATGGAGGCAGAGGCCGCGGTCAACCGCCATATCATCAGGGAGCGCGAGCGCCAGTACGAGGAGAGCCGCCTTACCATCGACGCCGTGAACCAGCGCATGCACGATATCTGCCACAGCGTGGCCACGAGCGCCGTCGAGATGGGCGCCACCGGAGACCCGCGCGTGGACGAGCTCATCTCGCAGGTCATCGACGAGGTGCGCCACTACGACACCGTCATCAGCACGGGCAACGAGCCCCTCGACACCGTGCTCACCGAGAAGGGCCTGGTGTGCGAGCGCGAGGGCATGCGCCTCTCCCCCGTCGCCGACGGCGCGGCGCTCGCGCATCTCGAGCCTGCGGAGACCTACGCGCTGGTGGGCGGCCTCATCGACACGGCGATCGAGGCGCTGCGCGGCGTGGACGACCCCACGCTCAAAGACATCACGCTCTCCATCCGAGCGCGCGGCGGCATGGCCGTCATCCACCTCGAGCACTTCATGGGCAACGATGCCCCGCGCCGCCTCGCACGCACGGCGCGGCTCATCATCGAGCGCTACGACGGCACCCTGGCGGAGACCGTCGAGGACGGCATCAGGAGCCTGACGGCGACGATTCCCGCCTAAAGCTATTTGTCCAGGTAGTTCATGTTGAGCGGCTTGTTGGAGATGAAGAGCAGCTCGACGTCCTCATCGCCTGCGCCGTGCTCCATCTCGACGCCCTCGTCCCACCAGATGAAGTCGCCGGGGCCGAGCGTGCAGTCGTCGCATACGAGCGTGCCCTTGATGACGTAGATGCCATGCGCGCAGTCGTGCGTGTGCCAGGGGATCATGCAGCCTGCAGGATAGACGAGCTTCTTGACGATCATGCCCGTGTCGGGGTCGTCCACGTACATGCGCTGGAACATGAGCTTCTTGTTGCGCGAGTTCACGTGCCCGTAGGCGCTCATGTCCTCCTCTGCAGCGCGGATGATGGTGACGCCGTCCTTGGCCATGGTTACCCCCTTGTTAAACCGCTGCATCATCTGCGAGAACAACGGCATCGCCGCCGAGCCGCGGATGAGCCGACCTGCTACCATCCCGATTGTAAACCTGCGCACGAGGAGGCACGCATGCTCGACGAGAACCTTTCGCTCGACGAGGTCAGGGAATTCTTCGCACATGACCGCTTCGCCACCGAGGCATGCGGCTGCACGGTGCTCGAGGCATCGCACGGACACGCCGTCTGCGCCTTCGACATCGAGCCGGTCCATCGCAACGCGCAGGGAAACATCATGGGCGGCGCCATCTTCACGCTCGCGGATTTCGCGCTCGCCGTCGCCTGCAACATGGGAGAGAACCCCACGGTGGCCGTGAGCAACACCATCGAGTTCTTCTCCGTTGCGAAGGGCAGCCGCCTCATCGCCACGGCGGATGCCGACAAGAGCGGACGCTCGATGGGCTTCTACACGGTCGACGTGGCCGACGATCTGGGCACCAAGGTAGCCCGCATGACCGCCACCTGCTTCAGGAGGTCGTAGCGGCGGCCATGGAGCCGCCCGCATGATGCACTATTGGCGATTTGTGCCGAATCCAGCTGAATTCCACCTCGGATTCGGCACTTATCGCCATAAGTACCGAGCCATGTACGGGCCGGCCGAGGATCATGGCACGTATCGCCATAAGTGCACCCCGCGAACGCTTTGGGAGCGCCAGAGATGCAGCGGCGCGTTATGCCAGCTGCAACGACAGCGCGATGAGGATCTGGCCGATGTAGTAGAGCGTCAGATTGACCGTCCGACGCTTGAACTGCGGGTTTCCGCCGAAGGTGTTCAGGATGAGGATGATGTCGCTCACCAGGAAGAACGCCGCCCCGAAGAAGAACACCAGCGACTGATAGCCCAGATGGTTGAACAGCGCCGAGAGCGCCAGGCAGTTCAGGATGACGACGATGCCCACGTATACCACGCCGATCGCCTTGAGCGGGACAGGAGCCTCGATCTTGGAGAAGATCCAGCGCATGATGAAGAACGTGGCGATGGCTCCGAGCACCACGAAGAGCCAGGGAATGGCCGCACGCGGCCACACGGCGACGGTGTAGAGCACGTGCCCGATCAGGAACACCACGGTGCCCGCGGCGAAGATGGCCTTGTCCCAGCGCTTGTACACGTAGCGCAGGTTGAGCAGGACATCGGCGATCGCACCGACCACGAGGCCGGAGAGCACCAAGCCCCCGAACCGGGCATCGACGGTGCCTATGCTGCCGAGGATTCCCAAGATGACGAAGCAGAGCGAGGCAAGACCCTTGAGGGCGACGCCGGGAACCCACATCTCTCGATGCTCGGCGATGATGAAGACGGCCATGAGGACGAGGCAGAGCACGGCAAGCCAGAGGTGGGACATGGTATCACGCTCCCTTGCTGCGGGTATTCGACTCTGGTTCCAAGTTTAGCGTGTTGACGGCGTGACCAGCGCACATATCCGCCAGCGGCGCCGTCGGGACGTGCTACAATCGCTTCTGCGAAGCGGGCCCTGGCGACCGCGGGTGCGACTCGTCGCACATGAGGAAAGTCCGGGCTCCACAGGGCAGGAAGCAGGTTAACGGCCTGGCGGGGTGACCCGACGGAAAGCGCCGCAGAAAAGAAGACTCCCGCTGCCCGCCTCGGCGGGTGAGAGAAAAGCTGAAACGGTGGTGTAAGAGACCACCAGCATCCTGGCGACAGGGTGGCTTGGCAAGCCCCTTCCGGAGCAAACGCAAATAGGAGCGCCATGGTGTGGCCCGCACCGCGCTCGGGTTGCGCGCTTGAGGCCTCTGGCAACAGCAGGTCCTAGATAAATGGCCGCCCACGACAGAACCCGGCTTACGGGCCCGCTTCGCAC
>CAMOLV010000135.1 GCA_946619045.1 uncultured Coriobacteriales bacterium
GGCAGGTCGTGATCTTGGGAAGCCCGTCGGCCGCATGCTGCGTCAGCGCGCGGGAATACTCCACCGACGCCACGTTGACGATATCGGTGAAGCCCTCGTCCGCAAGCGAGCGCAGGAGCGTATCGCCCCAGAATGCGTAGAGGTCGGCGAAACCGCCCACGGCGAGCTTCTGGCCCATCTCCAGGCGGTAGGGCACCACGCCGTCGAAAGGCGCGAGCACGCCGTAGAAGCCGGAGAGGATGCGCAGGTGGTCGCGCAGGTAATCGAGGCAGGGGCCGTCCATGATGGATGCCGCCAGATGCTGGAACGCGATGCCCTCGTATGAGATGACCGCGGCGGTGGTGCCGTGGCCGAGGTCCATATCGCGCAGGCGCTCCGCATTGAGCGCCGTGAGCTTATCGCTCGTCTTCCACAGGGTCTTGAGCTTATCGTACGGGAGGGCCTGCAGGGCCTTCATGAGCTGCTCGGTGCGCTCGATGAAGCGCGGGACGCCCTCGGCGTAGGGCGGTCCGTCGACCACGTTCATCTTCTTGGCGGGGGAGAGGACCAGCGCGAGCCTCATCGCCTCTCTCCCGTCCAATAGCCGTACCGGGGCTCGAGGCGCAGGGCGAAGCCCGCCGTGAGGACGAACGACGCGAGCTCGGCGACGAGCATCGCGTACCAGATGCCGTCCGCGCCGAAGATGAGCGGCAGCAGGTAGACGCAGCCGATCTCGAAGACGATGGTGCGCATGAACGAGATGAAGGCGCTCACGATGCCGTTGCTGAGCGAGGTGAACAGCGACGATCCGTAGATGTTGAATCCCATGACAAGGAAGGCCGTGGAATAGAGCGTGAAGGCGTGCACGGTGAGGTCGATGAGCTCCCGCTCGTCGCGCACGAAGAGCATCGAGAGCGGCTCGGCGAGGAGCTGCGTCGCGGCGAACATGATGAGCCCCGTCACGCCTATCACCACGAGGCTGCGGCGGAAGAGGCTCCGCATCTCGCGGGTGTTGCCGGCGCCGAAGTTGAATCCCATGAGCGGCGCGCAGCCGATGGAATAGCCGATGAAGATCGAGTTGAAGGCGAACCCGAAGTACAGGATGATGCTGTACGCCGCTACGCCCGCATCGCCCAGCCAGGCGAGCAGCTGCACGTTGAAGGCCATCGAGACGAGCGATGACGAGACATTGGAGACGAACTCCGACGATCCGTTGAAGCAGGCCTCCGCGAGGACGGGCAGGTCGATCTTGGGCTTGACGAAGCGCAGGCTGCTCGTGTTACGGCGCGAGAAGTACACGAGCGGGATGATGGTGGCAAGCGCCTCGCCGGCGATGGTCGCGATGGCCGCGCCGGTGACGCCCATGTCCATGGCCCCGACGAAGACCGCGTCGAGCACGATGTTGGTGATGCCGGCGGCCGCGGTGTTGGCGAATCCCATGCCGGGCTTGCCCGCGGTGGCGAAGAAGTTCTGGAAGAGCAGCTGGCACGAGTCGAACGGCAGACCGACGAGCAGGATCGCCCCGTAGGTCACGGCGAGCTCGAGCATCTCGCCCTCCGCATGGAACGCCACCATGAGCGGGCGCAGGACGACGAGGCCGATGATGGCCAGCGCTATGGTGAGCACGATGTTGGCTATGACGAGGAACGTGAAGCGCTCCTGGGCGAGCAGGTCGTCTCCCTCGCCGCGCGTGCGCGCGACGATGGCGCTGCCGCCGGTGCCGAGCATGAAGCCCACGGTCGCGAGGAACATGGGGACGGGCCAGACGAAGTTCACCGCCGCGAGCGCGGTCGATCCCGCCCAGTTGGAGACGAAGAGCCCGTCGGTCATGACGTAGAGCGACTTGAAGAGCATCATGCCGATGGACGGCAGCGTGGCGCGGAAGAGCCGCCTGAAGGTGAAGTGCTGCGCCATGTCGGTTGCCATGCGGTTCCCATCGCGTCGCGGGGCTGATTCGTACCGTTGCTACTCTACTGGATAGCAGGCCAAATGCAAGAGGGTATGATGGACCCATGAGAATCGACATCAGGACAGACGCCACCATCTTCGGGACCCGCTCCTACGACCTCCTCTGCGGGGAGGATCGGGCGGGATCCCTCTCGTGGGATGGCCGCGGCTCGTTCGAGGCGGAGCTGCTCGGACGCAGGGTGCGGATCCATCAGCTCGATGCGCTCGAGCGTGCGCGGCTGCTCGGGAAGGGAATGCGCCCGCTGGCGGTCGAGGGCGACCTGTCCGGATCCCTATCGACGCTTCGCGAGAAGGACGGGCTGGTGGGATCCTGCGTCTCCTACGTGCTCGATGCGGGCGGAAGCGCCGTCTGCGGATATCCCAATCCCGGAGGCGGACGCGGCTGGAGGATGAGCGTCTATCTGGACGGCGAGCAGATCGCGCTGGCGAAGCGCGCGAGCGATCCCGTGCACACGCCCGACGGCTTCCAGATCGTGGCGCCTGACGGTGACGCGGCGCTCCGTGCGCTTGCCCTGGTCGTCTACGACGTGTACGCGAGCTATCTGGAGAACGACGGCGGGGCGGCGGGGCCGCTGGGCTTCCGCGAGGTGAGGCTCTTCGGCAAGCGGGCGCGGGAGCTCGACGACCCGCTCTTCGAGGCGCGCTGCGAGGGCGAGCTCGAGGATGGCGCTGCAGATTCAGGCGAGGACGCCGCGCAACCCGAGAGCGCTGCCGACCGTGCCGCCCGCATCGCACAGGGCTTCGCCGTGAAGGGCGATATCGGGCATCGAGGCTGATCATCTCCTCGGGCAACGATACCGATCTGCACCGTTTGCGAAGGGTGCAGGCGCGATAAGGGAGCATCAGAAAAGAAAGCGGGCCGGACGGTTTCCCATCCGACCCGCTCGTCATCTCTCGACGAAGCCTACTTCTTGCCGGAGAGCTTCTTCTTGAGGATCTTCACCCTGCGCTTGAGGGCGTAGGGGATGATGTACTTGAGCTTGTCGTCGACCTTGCCCATGTTGGAGCACTCGGGCAGCTCGCGGCTGAGGTGGATGGCGTCGAAGTCGCACTTGGTGGTGCAGACGCCGCAACCCACGCACTTGTTGGGGTCGACCACCGAGGCGCCGCACTTGAGGCAGCGCGCGGTCTCGATCTTGACCTGCTCCTCGGTGAGCGTGAGGTGCCAATCGCGGTGCGTCTTGTGGATGTCGACGTCGGTGCGGACGCCCTCGAACTGGCGGCCGGCATGGTCGTAGTCGGCGGGGTTGAGCACGATGTCGGTCTTGTCGAGCTCGATGTAGCGGCGCTGGTTGCGGCCCAGCGTGAGCGAGTTGCCGGGCTGCACGAAGCGGTGCAGCGAGATGGCGGCCTCGTGTCCCTGGGCGATGGCGTCGATCACGAACTTGGGGCCGGTGAGGGCGTCGCCGCCCACGAAGATGTCGGCCTGGGCCGTCTGGAAGGTCTTGGGGTCGGCCTGCGCGCGCATGCCGCGGTCGAGCTCGACGGCCTCGCCCTCGAGCATGGTCCCCCAGTCGATGGCCTGGCCGATGGACATGACCACGTTGTCGCAGGGGACGGTGACCGTGTCGGCCTCGTCGTAGACGGGGGAGAAGCGCCCGTCCTTGTCGAAGACGCTGGTGCAGCGCTTGAACGTGATGCCGGTCACCTTGCCGCGCCTGTTGCGCACGACGGCGACGGGGCCCCAGCCGTTGACGATCTGGACGCCGTCCTCCTCGGCCTCGGCGCGCTCCTCGGGCGTCGCGGGCATCTCGTCGCGCTGCTCGAGGCAGTACATCGAGACGGACTTGGAGCCGGCGCGCACGGCGGCGCGGGCGGCGTCGATGGCGACGTTGCCGCCGCCCACCACGACGGTGGTGCCGGGAAGCTCGACGGTCTCGTCGGCAAGCACGCGGCGCAGGAAGTCGACGGCGGTCTCGACGCCCTTGCCGTCCTCGCCCTCGATGCCGGCGAGGCGTCCCTTCTGGGCTCCGATGGCGAGGTAGAAGGCCACATAGCCCTGCTCGCGCAGCTCGGAGAGGGTGACGTCCTTGCCCACCTCGACGCCGCAGCGGATCTCGACGCCCATGGCGCGCAGCACGTCGATCTCGGCCTCGACGATGTTCTTCTCGAGCTTGTAGGAGGGGATGCCGTAGACCATCATGCCGCCGGGCTTCTCGCTCTTCTCGAAGACCGTGGGGGTGTAGCCCAGGTTGGCGAGATAGTAGGCGCAGGTGAGGCCTGCGGGGCCGGCGCCGACGATGGCGATCTTCTGCTTGTACGGGCCCTTGAGCGACGGCTGCATCGAGGGCGGGATGAAGCGCGTCTCGGCGTTGAGGTCGAGCTCGGCGAGGAACTTCTTGACGGCCTCGATGGAGATGGGGTCGTCGATGAGGCCGCGCGTGCAGGCGTCCTCGCAGCGGTGGTTGCAGATGCGGCCGCAGACGGCGGGGAAGGGGTTCTCCTTCTTGATGAGCGCGAGCGCCTCGGTGTAGCGGCCCTCGGCGGCCAGCTTGAGGTAGCCCTCGATGCCGATATGGGCGGGGCAGGCCACCTTGCACGGCGCGGTGCCGGTGTCGTAGGTCTCGATGCGGTTGTTGTCGCGGTAGTCGGGATCCCACTTCTCGGGGCCCCACTCGTTGTCATCGGGCAGCTCGTGCCTGGGGTACTCGATGGGGCCGTGCGAGGTGCAGAGCCTCTGGCCCAGCTTGACCGCGCCGGCGGGGCAGTTCTCGACGCACTGGCCGCACGCGACGCAGTTGTTGGGGTCGACGCTCGCGACATAGGCGGAGCGGCTGAAGTTGGGGGTGTTGAACAGCTGCGAGGTGCGCAGGCCGAAGCACACCGACTTCTGGCAGTTGCAGATCGCGAAGATCTTCTCCTCGCCGTCGATGTTGGTGATCTGGTGCACGAAGCCCAGGTCCTCGGCGCGCTGGATGATC
>CAMOLV010000136.1 GCA_946619045.1 uncultured Coriobacteriales bacterium
GCACGCCGTGGAGCTTCTCGGCCTCCTCGAAGAACACGCGCCAGAACTCGGTGCCGATGCGGCGGCGCTTCTCCTCGGGGTCGGTCACGCCGGCGAGCAGCTGCGCGTAGCGGTCCTCGGCGTGCACGTGCACGAGCGGCATGTTGAACTGGTCGCGGAAGACCTCCTCCACCATCTCGGGCTCGCCGGCGCGGAGCATGCCATGGTTCACGAACACGCAGGTGAGCTGGTCGCCGATGGCACGGTGCACAAGGGCCGCCACCACGCTGGAGTCCACGCCGCCCGAGAGGCCCAGGATCACGTGGTCCTCCCCTACCTGCTCGCGGATCTGCGCGACCTTCTCCTCGATGATGCTGTCCATGGTCCAGCTGGGCTCGAGGCGGCAGATGCCGAAGAGGAAGTTCTCGAGCATGCGGCGGCCGTAGACGCTGTGGCGCACCTCGGGGTGGAACTGCGTGGCGTAGAGCTTGCGCGCCACGCACTCCATGGCGGCGACGGGGCATACGTCGGTATGCGCGGTTACGGTGAAGCCCTCCGGCACGCGGCTCACCGAGTCGCGATGGCTCATCCACACGGTCTGCTCGCCCGGCGTGGATGCCAGGAGCTCGCTCGAACCCTCGCGGATAAGCTCGGCGGGGCCGTACTCGCCCTTCTCGGCATGCGCGACCTCGCCGCCCAGGGTGACCGCCATGATCTGGTGGCCGTAGCAGAAGCCCAGGATGGGCAGGCCCAGCTCGAAGATGGCAGGGTCCACACGCGGGGCATCTTCGGCATACACGCTGGCGGGACCTCCCGAGAGGATCACCGCGGACGGCGCCATGGCGCCGAGCTCCTCGGCGGAGATATCGCAAGGCACGAGCTCGGAATACACATGGAGGTCGCGCACGCGGCGCGCGATGAGCTGACCGTACTGCGCACCGAAATCGAGCACCGCCACAAACTGCTGGGGACGTCCTGCCATCAGAAATCCTTTCAAAACCATGCCCAAACGTGCAGTCTTTTTGCAATAACCTATGCTAATACGCGCATTGCGGTAAAATTGGAATGTTCGCGGGCTTTTTACCTCGCGCCAAACGAAGGAGAATCGTGGCACGACGCGAAGCACATAGACGCATGACCGCCGAGGAGCAGGCTCGCTATTCCGCTGCCGCCGAGCGGCGATCCTACTCATCCCCCGAGGGAACCAGAAGCGCTGCACGTCAGCGCACGAGCACCAACCGTGCGGCACGCCATATGGGCACGCCCCAGCGGGCGGCCTCGCGTGCTGAAGGCGCGGCCGACCAATACGCGCGCCAGCGCACCACCCAGAAGCGCTCCGGCATCGGCAAGAAGCTCCTCATCGTCCTGCTCATCCTGCTCGCCGCAGGCGGCGGAGCGCTGGGCTGGTTCTACTTCAACATCAACAGCAGGCTCTCCAACGGCGTCGATTCCGATATGCGCCAGGTGCTCGTGCGCGCCAAGCTCGACGAGCCCTTCTACATGCTGCTGCTCGGCGTCGACAAGGACAACGACCGCACCGAGGAATGGGGCGCCTTCGAGGGCAACTTCCGCGCCGACTCCATCATCCTCGCGCGCATCGATTCGCCCAACCACAAGGTCACGCTCGTCTCGATCCCGCGCGATACCGAGGTCGAATACAAAGACGGCACCATGGGCAAGATCAACGGCGTCTACTCCGACGGCGGCGCCGCCGCCATGGTGCAGGCCGTCTCCAAGCTCGCGGGAATCAACATCGCGCACTATGCGGAGATCGACTTCGAGCAGTTCATCAACATCGTCGACCTGGTGGGCGGCGTCGAGGTGACCCTGCCCGTCGCGGTCTCCGACTGGGAGAACGCCGGCATCGACCTGCCCGCCGGCACGCAGACCCTCTGCGGCGGCGACGCGCTCGGCCTCGTGCGCAGCCGCCATGCCTACGACGAGTACGGCGGAGGCGACTTCTACCGTTCCGCCAACCAGCGCATGGTCATCGCCGCCATCATCAAGAAGGTGCTCGCGCAGCCCGCGACCTCCCTCCCCGGCCTCATCACGGCCATGGCGGACGGCGTGGTGACCGACCTCACCGTAGACCAGATCATCAGCCTCGCGCTCGCCATGAAGGACCTCGACACCGACCGCGACGTCTATGCCGGCCAGCTCCCCACCATCTCCGAGTACATCGACGACGTGTGGTACGAGCGCGTCGACCAGACCGCATGGGTCAAGATGATGGGCCGCGTCAACACCGGCCTCCCGCCCTACGAGAACGATGACGAGGACTTCACCGCCGGCATCGCGGGCTCGGTGGGCATCGACGGCAACTCCGGCGCCATCGAATACGAATCGCTCGACCCGCTGTTCGACGGCTATGTGCTCGTGCTCAACGGCTCGGGCATCAGCGGCCTCGCCTTCGAGAAGTGCGACGAGCTCGATGCTGCGGGCTTCGACTCCACCGCCGATAATGCCGACGACTTCGACCATGAGACCACGCGCGTCTACTACAGCGGCAGCGCTACCGGCGCCGCCCGCGCCAAGGGCGTCGTCCAGACCCTCGGGCTCGACGTGCGCCCCGAGAAGAACAACGGCAAGTACGACGATGATTACAACGTCATCGTGGTGCTCGGCAAGGACGCCGGCCCCGCGGAGGACACCGAGGGTTCCACGGGCTCGCAGAACTAGCGCTGGGAGCGGCAACCGTCGATGGCCGAGCAAACCTCATCCCAATACGAGCGCATGACGCAGGGGCGTATCGCGCCCCTCATCATCAAGCTCGCCATCCCCACGACGCTCTCCATGCTCATGACGAGCGTCTACAACCTGGCCGACACCGCCTTCGTCGGAACGCTCGGCACGAGCGCGAGCGGTGCCGTGGGCGTGGTCTTCGGCTACATGTCGATCATCCAGGCGGTCGGGTTCATGATCGGCATGGGCTCGGGCAGCATCGTCTCGCGCGCGCTGGGCGCGCGGAGGCAGGATGAGGCCAACGCGGTCATCTCCACCGGGTTCTTACTCGCCTTGGCTGCAGGCCTCGCGCTGTCCGTCCTCTCGTTCATCTTCATCGACCCCCTCGTGCGGGTGATGGGAAGCACCGAGACGATCGCCCCCTACGCCAAGACCTACATCTCGTACATCCTCTTCGCGGCCCCGTTCATGACCGCAACCTTCACGATGAACCAGGTGCTGCGGTTCGAGGGCCGCGCCGTGCTGGGCATGGTGGGCATGATGACCGGCGGACTCCTGAACATCATCGGCGATGCGGTGCTCATCTTCGGTTTCGATATGGGCATCGCGGGAGCGGGCCTCTCCACGTGCCTGAGCCAGATCGTGAGCTTCTGCATCCTGCTCGCCATGTTCCTCACCGGAAAGTCCGCATCGAAGCTCAACCCCCGGTACGTGCGCCTCGATGCCGCGACCATCTCGGACATCTGCGCGACGGGCTTCCCCTCCCTGCTCAGGCAGGGGCTCACCAGCTACACCACGATGCTGCTCAACCAGCAGTCCGCGCCGTACGGCGACGCGGCAATCGCCGCCATGAGCATCGTGGGACGCATATCGTTCTTCGTCTTCTCGATCGCGCTCGGCGTGGGCCAGGGATTCCAGCCCGTCTGCGCCTTCAACTACGGCGCCCGGAAGTACGGCCGCGTCAGGAATGCGTTCAGATCGACGATGGTCATCTGCGAGATCCTGATGCTCGTGTTCGTCACGATCCTGCTGCTGTTCTCGGGCAACCTGATCCAGGTGTTCCGCGACGATCCCGAGGTCATCGCCATCGGCACCCGCGCCCTGCGCGTCCAGGGGTTGGGCGTGCTGATACTTCCGATCACGATGGTGGTCGAGATGCTCTACCAGAGCTCGGGAAGGAAGGTCGGCGCCACGGTCATCTCGGCCATGCGCGGCGGCATCCTCTTCATCCCCGCGATCCTCATCCTCGCGCACTTCAGGGGCCTGTACGGCATAGAAGAAGCGCAGGCGGTGGCGTACTTCCTCTCCATCCCGCCTGCGTTGCTGTATGCACGACGCTTCTTCGACGATCTCCCGCAGGAGGACGGCAACTAGGCCGTCCCGCGGTCGCTACACGTTGAACATGAAGTGCATGACGTCGCCATCCTGGACGACGTACTCCTTGCCCTCCATGCGGAGCTTGCCGGCGTTGCGGCAACCCGCCTCGCCGCCCAGCTCGACGTAGTCCTCGTATGCGCAGACCTGCGCCTTGATGAAGCCGCGCTCGAAGTCGGAGTGGATCACGCCGGCCGCCTGCGGCGCCTTGGCGCCCACGGGGATGGTCCAGGCCTTGACCTCCATCTCGCCGGCCGTGAAATAGCTCTGCAGGCCGAGCAGCCTGTAGGCCGCCTGGGCGAGCGTCTCGAGTCCGCTGTGCTCGAGGCCCAGGTCGGCGAGGAACTCCGCCGCCTCCTCGGGCTCGAGGTCGATGAGCTCGCTCTCGACCTTGGCGCTGATGGGAACGACCTCGGCGCCCTCGATGGCGGGGAGCTCCTCCCCCAGCGCATCCTCATCGACATTCGCCACATAGAGGATCGGCTTCATCGTGAGCAGGAACAGGTCGTGCGCGGCAGCCTTCTCCTCGGGGGTCATATCGAGCGTCGCGGCGCGGTTGCCCTCGTTGAGCCATGCCTCGAGGCGCTTGGCGATCTCGAGCTTGGGAAGGTTTGCCTTGTCGCGCTTGGCCTCCTTCTCGAGCTTGGGGATGGCCTTCTCGATGGTGCCCAGGTCGGCGAGCACGAGCTCGGTCTGGATGGTGTCCATGTCGCTCGTGGGGTCGGTCGAGCTCTCATGGCGGATGACGTCGGGATCGGAGAAGAAGCGCACGACCTCGCAGATGGCATCGGTCTCGCGGATGTTGGCGAGGAACTGGTTGCCGAG
>CAMOLV010000137.1 GCA_946619045.1 uncultured Coriobacteriales bacterium
CGTACCGCGACTTCAAGAGCCGCGCGCCCAAGCGCAACGCCGTGATCGACACGCCGCTCGGCATGGGCAAGATCGTCGAGTACGACACGCCCAAGGAGCAGATCGCGCTGCGCCTCGAGAACGGCAAGGTCGTGCGCGTTCCGCTCGCCGACATGGAGGCCAGCGAGGCCGCCGTCAAGAAGAGCGAGGAGCTGGGCTGCCCCTGCCGCCCCGACACCGTGACGCGCGCCGCGCTCGAGAAGCTCCAGTCGCCCGACGTGCAGATGGCGCTCGCCGAGCTCGACCGCAAGAACGGCGTGATCCCCGTCGACGACGGCTTCGACAGCTCCGACATCTTCGTCGAGGCAAAGCCGCGCCGCCGCCGCGGTGCCAAGGCCGCCGAGGCGACCGAGGACGCCGCTGCCGCCGCCGGGCAGGGCCAGAAGGCCGATGCCGCGGCTCCCGCCGAGCAGCCCAAGCGCCGCCGCCGCAAGAAGGCCGCCGCTTCCGCGGATGCGCCCGCTGCCGCAGCCGCGCCGGCCGCTGCCAAGCCCGCAGCCGACGAGGCGCCCGCATCCGCAACCGCCACGCGCCGCCGCAGGCGCCACAAGAACGCCGAAGGCGCGGATGGCGCTTCCGAGCCCGCGAAGCAGCAGGTCCCCGCTGCCCCCGCAGCACCTGCCGCGGCACCCAAGCATTCCCGCAAGCCGGGCGACAAGGGCGGCGCCAACCGCCGTGCCGCCGCAGCTGCAGCCCAGCAGGCTCCCGCATCCGACGCATCCGAGGCGGGGGAGGGCGCTGCCAAGAAGCGCCGTCGCCGTCGCGGCGGACGCGGCCGCGGCAAGGGCGGCCAGGGCGGTGCCGGCGAGGCACCCGCAGGCGAGTAACGACTGAACAGAAGGGCAGGAGAAGATGTACGGACTCAAGACCGAGGGCGCGTTCGACTCCGCGCACTTCCTCACCGACTACTACGGCAAGTGCGAGAACCTGCACGGCCATCGCTGGCGCGTGACGGTCTACCTTGCCCAGAAGGATCTGCAGAAGGAGGGCACCATGCGCGACATGGTGCTCGACTTCGGCGTGTTCAAGAGCAAGGTGCGCCTGCTCTGCGACGAGTTCGACCACACCTTCCTGGTGGAGGAGGGCTCGCTCAAGCCCGCGACCATCGAGGCGCTCCAGAGCGAGGGCTTCACGCTCAAGATCCTGCCGTTCCGCACCACCGCCGAGAACCTCGCGCGCCACTTTGCCGAGCGCCTGATCAAGGACGGCCTGCCCGTCTGCCAGATCGACATGTACGAGACGCCCAACAACTGCGCCATCTACTACGTCGACTAGCTGACAAAAAGGGGACGGTCCCGTTCTACCATCCCCGGTTCGGATTCAAGGGAAGCAACGTGCTGTCTGTTTGCGGAACACCCATCGGCAACCTCTCCGACGCCTCGCCGCGCCTGGTCGAGACGCTCTCGCGCGCCGATCTGATCTGCTGCGAGGACACGCGCGTCACCGCCAAGCTGCTCTCGCATTTCGGCCTCCGCGTGCCGTGCCTGCGCTGCGACGAGAACGTCATCGAATCGCGCGTCCCCGAGCTGCTCGAGCGCCTTGCGGGCGGCGAGCGCATCGCGTTCGTCTCCGATGCGGGCATGCCCTGCATCTCGGACCCCGGCCAGCGCCTCGTCGATGCCGCGCTCGATGCGGGCCTCGAGGTGGAGGTCGTGCCCGGGCCGTCCGCCGTGTCGTCCGCGCTGGCACGTTCCGGCCTCGCGTCCACGCATTTCTTCTTCGAGGGATTCCTGCCGCGCAAGGCGGGGGCGCAGAAGGAGCGCCTCGCCGTGCTCGCGCGCATCCCCGGCACGCTCGTCATCTACGAATCGCCGCATCGCGCCGCCGACACCTGCGCACGTATCGCAGAGGTCCTGCCCGGCCGCCGCGTCGCCCTTGTCCGCGAGCTCACCAAGCTCCACGAGGAGGTCGTGCGCGGAAACGCCGCCGAGGTGGCCGCCGCCCTTGCGGAGCGCGGCGAGATCCGCGGCGAGTGCGTGATCGTGGTCGAGGAGGGCGACGTATCCGAGCAGGCTGCCGCCGCAGAGGCGGAGCTGCCGCTCGACGACGCCATCGCGGCGGGCCTTGCCGCCGGCGAGTCCAAGAGCGCGCTCGCGAAGCGCCTGGCACGCGCCTACGGCCTCTCCCGCAGCGACGTGTACGACCGCATAATCAACTGGGACGATGGGGACAGGTCACTTGCTGTCCCAAAGTGGGACAGCAAGTGACCTGTCCCCATCGTCCCACAAGGGAGCTCTCATGATCGACGTATCGAACATCAAGCTGCTGGCATTCGACATGGACGGCACCGCGCTCGACGATGCCGGCCACGTGACCGAGCGCACCCGCAGGGCGCTCCAGGCTGTCGCCGACATGGGTATCATGCTGGTGCCCGCCACCGGCCGCGGGTTCAGCCGCCTGCGCGAGGACACCATCGGCGTGATGGACATCGACTACGCGATCTCCGCCAACGGCGCCATCCTCTACGACTACCGCGACGGTATCGAGCTCATGCGCAGCGTGATCCCGTGCGAGATGGCAGCTTGCCTGGCCGAGGACTTCACGCGCCGTACCACCAAGATCTACCTGCAGCTGGGCAACGCCACCAGCAGCTACCTCGCCAACATGTACGACTTCGAGCTCTTCGCACCGCTCGAGGGCGGCCGCGTCTGGCGCGACAACCTCCAGGAGGACCTTCCCGGCAAGCTCCGCGAGCTGGGCGAGGACGTGGCCAAGCTCGGCGTGGTCTTCGTCAACTGGGAGACCGAGATCCCCGAGGCGTTCGACTTCGTGGCCCAGAAGTACCCCAGCCTGCGCGTGTTCCGCGCCGAGCGCGAGAGCATCGAGATCTGCGACAAGGGCGTCTCGAAGAGCCGCGCGCTGCAGACCCTCTGCGAGCGCCTGGGCATCGCGCCAGAGGACGTCTGCGCGGTGGGCGACAACGGCAACGACGTGTCGATGATCACCCACGTGGGACTCGGCGTCGCGATGGCCAACGGCATGGACGAGACCAAGGCCGCGGCGCGCGTGGTGACCGACCTTCCCAATGGCCAGGAGGGCTTCGCCGACTTTATCGAGAAGACCTTCCTCGGCCTCTAACCTGCATCTATCGCATAAATGCGAGCATAGCCGCCGATTCGCTAGAATAGGGGAGACCGCCTTCGAGAGGAGCCCCATGAAAGCGACTGAAGCGCTGCGCCTTATGGTGAGGAACGCCGGCAAGTCGGCGATCGCGATCTCGAAGGAGATCGGTCGCAAGCCCAACTATGTGGCGTCGCTCATGAATCGCGGGAGCGTTCCCTCGGTGGAGACGTTCGCGAGCATCGCCGAGGCATGCGGTGCGCGCCTGGTGCTCGAGCTGCCGGATGAGACCGTCGAGCTTGATGGATGGCAGGCGCAGGAGAAGCAGGGGGAAGCTGCGGCAGAGGAGGGCTAGGCCTCAGGCTCGCCTTCGGGGGCGTCGCCGGGGGCTTCCTCGGATGATTCCTCGGGTTCGTCCATCTTGAGCTCTTTGCCCAGCTCGGCGGCAAGCACCGGGAAGAGCTCCGCGATGGTGGCGTCGATGTTCTTCTTCTTGAGCTCGCATTCCCATACGGTGTGGATGGTCCAGCCTGCGGACTCGAGCTCTTCGCGCACCTGGCGGTCGCGTTGCTGGTTTCGCTCGAACTTGGCGGTCCAATACTCCACGTTCGTCTTGGGCGTCGAGAGCTTGCAGCGGGGACACCGATGCCAGAAGCATCCGTTCACGAAGACGGCGACCTTCTTGCCCGGCCAACATACGTCGGGATGGCCCGGAACCTTCCACTGCAGGCGGTACCCGGTGAGGCCGTGCGCACGCAGCCGCTCACGCAACACCAGCTCAGGCTTGGTGTTCGCGCGCTTGTTGCCCTGCATGCTCTTATGGACCGCTTCCGAAACCATGCCATCAAGGATACCGCTCTTGCGGCAGGGGATAGCGGCCTTTCCGGAGCTTTCACGTTTGCGCATACGCACTCCGGGGCGGTTTGGCGCCTAAAGGGCAGGTTATCGGGCGGATTGAGGCCCTCCCACAGAGCTGGCTTTTAGTATCTGGACAAAAGATTCAAAACTATTGTCCAGATACTAAAAGCCAGCTCCTTGGGACGGCTGTGAGCCTAAAAACCGCATCCAAATTGATGAATCACAACCCGATTCTATGCATTTTGCAAAAAAGTAATATTAAGCTAACATCTAAAGAGGCAACCTCAGGAGGCGATCATGGCTCTCGCGCTCGAAATCATCATCGGAATCGCCGCATTCTCCGCCATCGTGATACCGATGGTGCTCAAAAACCCGCTCGACGCGCTGGGCGACTACCCTCCCGCCATCCGCGAGCGCTGCCAGGAGCTCGGCCTCATCGCCCCGCGCGAGAATCGATTCACCACCGCCGACCTGGTGCGCAAGGGCATCGCGATGATCGTGCTCGCGCTGGTGCTCGCCTTCGCGCTCAAGCGCTTCAACGGGGCGAGCACCTTCATCCAAGGCTTCACGACCTCCTACATCATCTGGCTCGCCATCGCCTGGTGGGACGCGCTCGTGCTGGACTGCGGCCTCTTCTGCCACTGGAAGGCATACCGCATCCCCGGCACGGAGGACATGATCGACGCCTACCACGACTACGGATTCCACATCAGGCAAAGCTGCATCGGAACGGCGCTCGGCCTTCCCGCATGCGCGCTCGTGGGTCTGCTCGTGGCCGTGCTGTAGCATCTGCCACGCACGAACGAACGCATAAGAGAAGCGGCGGCCGCATCACGCGGTCGCCGCTGTTCGTGCGGGGAGATGTCGAGAA
>CAMOLV010000138.1 GCA_946619045.1 uncultured Coriobacteriales bacterium
ATGCCGTCCTTGACGTTGAGGCTGAGCTTGCACGCGCCCTGCTGGGGAGCGCACCAGCCGATGCCGTGGGTATAGCCGGAGATGTCGGAAATCTCCTTAGCCTGCACCCACTTGCCCTCCTCGGGGATGGGCGCAGGTCCGTGGTATGCGCCCTTGGCGATGGGGCACATGTTCTCCACTTCTACCGAATACTGCATGGACCTCTCCTCTCGTATTTGTCATAGCCGGCGAGAGCGCCGGACATAAACCGAAAAGAACACTCCCTATAGTTTACGGCACCGAGGGCGGGTGCGTGGGCCTCGCTTAAGAATTGCGGCGAGTATTCGTCGGCGGTGCTAGCGCGGCGGTTGACAGTTTTGCTCGTAGTGTAGTTGTCAAGTTGACGCTTGCGTGGGAGGAAACCCAAGCGGCGCCCCGATGTTGTATCTTTAAGGGGTGCATATTGGGCTCGTGCGGGGTGTCGGCCCGCGCTGGAGGTACTGCTGTGGAGCAGACCGAACTCATCGTCAACGGCGAGACCTACCCGATCCTCTACGAGAAGAACTGGAACCTGCTCTACGTGCTGCGTGAGGTCCTCGGCCTCACGGGCACCAAGTGCGGCTGCGGCACCAACGATTGCGGCGCGTGCCGCGTGATCGTGGACGGCGAGGCCAAGAACTCGTGCATCCTCATGGTGCGCAACCTTGCCGGCAAGCACATCGAGACAATCGAGGGGCTCGCGCAGGCGGGCGTTCTGCATCCGCTCCAGCAGGCGTTCATCGACGCGGGAGCGGTTCAGTGCGGCTTCTGCACGCCGGGCATGATCATGAGCGCGAAGGCGCTTCTCGATAAGAACCCGGATCCCTCCGAGGAGGAGATACGCGCGGCTCTGGAGCCCAACCTCTGCCGCTGCACGGGATACGTGAAGATCGTCGAGGCGGTACAGCTGGCTGCCAAGCGCCTGCAAGCGGACGGACCTGCAATCGGGGACGGTTCCGTTTTGCAGGAAAACCCGCAAAACGGAACCGTCCCCGATTGCAGGGCCGCTGGGGGAGTCATCGGAAAGCCGACGCCGGTGTTCGATGCAAAGCTCAAGGTGACGGGACAGCTCCAATACGTCGACGACATGAAGCTGCCCGGCCTTCTCCACGCCAAGATCCTGCTCTCCACGCATGCCCATGCAAATATCGTCTCGATCGACACGTCCGCCGCCGAGGCGCTGCCCGGCGTGCGCGCGGTCGTGACCTGGGAGGATGCGCCCGACGTGCTCTTCAACGGCAACGGCGAGGACTGGGACATCCTCGAGAGCGAGCGCGTGCTCGACCGCCGCGTGCGCTACGTGGGCGACAAGGTGGCCGCCGTCGCGGCCGACACCGAGGCGATCGCCGCAGCGGCCCTCAAGCTCATCAAGGTCGAATACGAGGATCTCCCCGCGTACTTCGATGCTGAGGAGGCCGCCAGGCCCGATGCCGTCAAGCTCCACGACTGGAACGAGAACGGCAACATCCTCTGGGAGGTCGATAACACCTTCGGCAACCTCGACGAGGGCTTCTCGGCCGCCGATTTCGTGCTCGACGAGCGCTTCGAGGTGCCCGCCATCCACCATGCGCCCATGGAGACGCACGGCTGCATCGCGTCGTTCGACGCGGACGGCAAGCTCACGGTGTGGTCGAGCTCGCAGGACGTCTTCGGCAAGCGCCGCAACCTCGCCAAGATCTTCGGCCTTCCTTACGCCAAGGTGCGCGTGCTTGCGCCTGCGCTGGGAGGCGGTTTCGGCGGCAAGATCGATGCATCGGTCGAGCCCGTCGCGGCGCTCCTCTCCAAGAAGACAGGGCGTCCCGTTAAGTGCGTCTTCACGCGCGAGGAGGATATCAAGGCCGGACCCACCCGCCATGCTGAGACCATCTACGTGAAGGCCGGCTTCAAGAACACGGGCGAGCTCACGGCGATGGATTACACGGTCTACATCAACGCCGGCGCGCATTCCGGCGGCACGATGAGCGTGGCGTGGGCATCGGGCGGCAAGTTCTTCAAACTCTTCAAATGCCCCAACATGCGCAACCACGCCATCCCCGTCTATACCAACCGCCAGAATGCCGGAGCCATGCGCGGCTTCGGCTCACCGCAGGTATTCTGGGTTTTCTCGCAACTTGTTGCCCAAGCGTCGAGGCGGACGGGCATCGACGTGTGCGACCTCTATGCGATGAACATGCACGACCCCGACACGATCGACCAGCGAGGCGAGGAGCTCGGCAACTACCGCGCCAAGGACTGCCTCGCCCGTGCGAAGGAGCTCTTCGGGTGGGATGAGGCCGTGGCCGAGGCGCGTGCGAGCCAGGCCGCAGGCGGGACCAAGCGCATCGGCGTGGGCGTCGCGGTGGCGCCGCACGGCTCGTCGATGTACGGCGTCATGCCCGATACCTGCGGCATCACCATCAAGATGAACCTCGACGGGTCGATCACGCTGTTCAGCGGCATGAGCGACATGGGCAACGGGTCCAACACCGTGCAGAAGATGATCGTGGCCGAGGTACTCGCGATGCCGCTCGAGAACATCGCGCTCGTCCACACCGATACCGAGCTTACCGGCTACGACGTGGGCATCTTCGCGAGCCGCGGCACCTACGTGGGCGGCGGCGCCGCCTACCAGTGCGCCGAGAAGGTCGCCGCCGAGATCCGCCGCATCGCCGCCGACCTCATGGGCGTCTCCGCGGATATGCTCGAGCTGCGCTTCAACGGCGTGGGCGTCATCGGCGAGCCCGAGCGCTGGGTCACCATGGAACAGGTTGCCCAACACGCCCACAAGCTGGAGCGCGACATCACCATCGGCGGCAACTTCGGCAGCAAGGCCGTGCCCGCCAGCGCCGGGGCCCACATGGTGAAGGTCGAGGTCGATCTGGAAACCGGTGCCGTGACGCCGCTCGTCTATGCGGCCGTGCACGATGTGGGCCGCGCGCTCAACCCCATGGGGCTCGAGGGCCAGGTCCATGGCGGCATCCAGATGGGCCTGGGCTACGCGCTCTCGGAGGGCCTCGAGCTCAAGGCCGACGGCTCCGGCGCGCTCAAGAACCGCTTCATGCGCGACTGCCATCTCTTCCGCGCAACCCAGATGCCGCGCGATATCCGCGTGGAGTTCCTCGATTCCGAGGAACACACCGGTCCCTTCGGCGCCAAGAGCGTGGGGGAGTGCGGGCTCGTGCCCGTGGCCGGTGCGGTCGCGGCTGCCGTGGGCGACGCGCTGGGCTGCACGTTCACCAAGCTCCCGATCGACGAGGAGGCCGTGGCATGGGCCGTACGCGAATCGTAAACGCCCGCGTGGTGACGCCGAAGGGCGTCTGCTATGGCGGCGTGGTCTTCGACGAGCAGGGCATCATCGCGGTCGAGGATGCAGCGACCGAGTGCTGCACGACGGGGCTCGACGACAGCGTCGAGACCATCGATGCGGGCGGCGCATGGCTGGTTCCCGGCGGCATCGACCCGCATGTCCATTTCGGCGGCTTCGGAGATATCCCCATCGCCGACGACTTCTGGACCGGGTCTCTCGGCGCGCTTGCGGGAGGCACCACCACGGTGATGGATTTCTGCGAGCCCTCCGTGGAGGAGGATGCGCGCGCCGTGATCGCGCGGCGCATGGCCGATGCATCGCGCTCCGCGGTGGACTACGCCTTCCACTTCGTCCTCTCCGAGCAGTACCGCGACCTGCTGCGCGACCTCGCGTATATCGAGGACGAGTGCGGCATCCGCGACTACAAGCTCTTCACGGTCTACGGCAACACCACGCTCACGCTCTCCGACGTGCGTGAGATCTTCGAGCGGCTCTCGGATGACGGGCGCCGCACGTTCCTCATCCACGCGGAGGATGCCGATCTGGTGGCATGCCTCGAAGAGGAGCTGGGCGATAGCGCCGATATGCAATACCTTGCGAGAACCCGGCCCGACGCTGTGGAGTTCCGCGAATGCGAGGCGCTCCACGAGCTGGCGGGCGAGACGGGCGCGCGGGTGTGCATCGCGCATTCCACCTGCGCTGAGACCGTGGCGCTGCTCGATGAACCTCTCGCACGCGGCCAGTTCGAGCTCGAGACCTGCCCGCATTACCTGGCCTTCACGGAGGAGAAGCTCGCAGGGGAGCAAGGCGCGCGCTACACGATGGTGCCGCCGCTGCGCTCCGAGGCCGACCAGGCCGCGCTGTGGGATGCGATCCTCGCCGGCAAGCTGCGGATCCTCTCGACCGACCACTGCCCGTATTCTGCGCGCTATAAGGATGGGAAGACGTATCAGGCAATCCCCAACGGCGTCGACGGCGTGCAGTGGCGCATGATCTACGCGTTCTCGGAGGGCGTCGCGAAGCGCGGGCTCACGATGCCGCGGTTCGTGGACCTCACCTCGGCGAATGCCGCGCGCTTCTACGGCATGTGGCCTAGGAAGGGCTGCATCGCCGCAGGTTCCGATGCCGATCTCGTGCTGATCGACCCCGCGGGAACGACGACGCTCGGCATCGATGCGAGCGCTTCCGCCATCGACTACAGCATCTACGAGGGCATGGAGCTCTCGGGACGCATCGTGCGCGTGTTCAAGGGCGGCCGCGAGGTGTATGATGGCGAACGCGTGAGCGCCGAGCCCGGTTCCGGCCGCTTCCTCGCCCGCTCCTAACGCATCGACCTGACAGTGGGGACGGTTCCCGCTGTCAGGAAAACCTGACAATCGGAACCGTCCCCGCTGTCAGGAAAACCTGACAAAGAGAACCGTCCCCACTGTCAGGTCAACCTGTCCCCAATTGCAGGAAAACCTGCAAAA
>CAMOLV010000139.1 GCA_946619045.1 uncultured Coriobacteriales bacterium
CCTCATGAACCTCTCGGTGAGCTTCACGCGCTCGCTCGCCATGTTCACGCGCATCTTCGACTACCTCGACCGCGAGGCAAAGATCGTCTCGCCCGAAAACGGCGCCAAGCCGCCCATGGAACAGGCGACCATCGAGTACGACCATGTGGCCTTCGGCTATGACGACACCGACGAGCTGATCCTCACCGACGTGGACTTCACCGTGCCCGGCGGCAAGATGTTCGCCATCGTGGGCCCCAGCGGCTCGGGCAAGTCGACGGTCGTGAACCTGATCCCGCGCCTCTACGACGTGGCAGCGGGAGCCGTGCGCGTGGCCGGCGTGGATGTGCGCGACTTCGACCTCGCCTACCTGCGCGAGAACATCGGCGTGGTCACGCAGGAGGCCTACCTCTTCAACGGCACGATCCTCGACAACCTGCGCTACGCCAACGAGAACGCCACGCAGGAAGAGATCGACGAGGCATGCCGCATCGCCAACATCTACGACTTCATCCAGAACCAGCCCCAGGGCTATAACACCGAGGTGGGCAACCGCGGCCTCAAGCTCTCGGGCGGCGAGAAGCAGCGCCTCTCCATCGCGCGCGTGGTGCTCAAGGACCCCAAGGTGCTCATCCTCGACGAGGCGACCTCCGCGCTCGACTCCATCTCCGAGCAGGCGATCCAGGACGCGCTCGAGAAGCTCATGGTGGGGCGCACGTCGATCGTCATCGCGCACCGCCTCTCGACCATTTTGAAAGCCGACGAGATCATGGTGGTGAAGGGCGGCGTCATCGCCGAGCAGGGCACGCACGAGGAGCTGCTCGCGGCAGGCGGAGTATACCGCGAGCTCTATGAGACGCAGTTCCGCCAGGTCATCGATGCCGAGGGCGGCTCGCACGGCGGTGCGCACGGCCTCGACATCGACGCGCTCTCGACCATCTTCGAGGTGCGCGAGGTGCGCGACTCCGCGGTGACCGACGTGCAGCTGCTGGCGCGGGGCAACCGCCGCTACTGGCGCGAGCTGGGCGAGAAGCCCACCATCGCGGCGCTCACGTCGATCGTGAGGGACGTGCCCGAGGGCGCCTCGGAGAAGCACTTCCTCGGCTTCTACGACGAGGACGGCGAGCTCGTGGCCGTGATGGACCTGATCTGCGGGTATCCCGACAAGACCGGCGCGCTGATCCGCTGGTTCATGGTGGATGCGAGCCGGCATCGCCAGGGCATCGGGTCGCAGCTCTTCGCCGACACGCGCGCGGCGCTGGCGGCGCAGGGCGTCACGCACCTCACGCTGCAGATTCCCGAGCAGGAGGGCACGCTCGCGTTCTGGGCTGAGCAGGGCTTCTCGGCGACGGGCGAGCGCAGCGAGGGCGGCCGCTTCCCCACCATCACCCTCGCCCGCGACATCTAACTTGACAGTTTTGCTCGTAGTGTAGTTGTCAAGTTTTCGGCCTTGAACAAAGCGTCAGACCAATCGTTCATTTCCGTGTCCGTTCGGCCCGCTACTGGCCGTAGTAGGCGTTGGCACCGTGCTTGCGCAGGTAATGCTTGTCGAGCAGCTCCTGCTGCATGGGTCCGCGGCCGGGCTCCAGCGCCAGCGCGTGGAAGTCCATGAACGCGACCTCCTCGAATGACAACTACACTACGAGCAAAAGTGTCAAGTCCGTCGACTAGCTGAAAAGCCGTATCCACTCGAGTCATAAGTTCACAGCTATACGTCGAAATGGCAAGTTTTGACGCTTTATGGAAGATTATCGGGTTCGAGAAAAACGGGGTCTTAAATTCGGCCCATCTACCTGCGTATATGAGCGTGCTGTATTTCCCCGATGTGAAACAGGTCCTCAAAATCTTCCATAAAGCGTCAAAACTTGCCATTTCGACGTATAGCTGTGGATAGCCCGGCTGTCTCGCGAGAGCACTCCCCTAGCGAATCGAATGCATGACAAAGGGACGGTCCCATTCTGTCACCGTGACAGAATGGGACCGTCCCTTTGTCAGGTCAGGCTACTGGCCGTAGTAGGCGTTGGCACCGTGCTTGCGCAGGTAATGCTTGTCGAGCAGCTCCTGCTGCATGGGTCCGCGGCCGGGCTCCAGCGCCAGCGCGTGGAAGTCCATGAACGCGACCTCCTCCATCACCACGGCGTTGTGCACGGCCTCGGCCGCGTCCTCGCCCCACGCGAAGGGGCCATGGCTGTTCACGAGCACGCCGGGCACGGCCGCCGGGTCGATGCCGCGCGTGCGGAACGTCTCGACGATGACCTTGCCGGTCTCGAGCTCGTACTCCCCCGCGATCTCCTCGGGCGTCATCAGGCGCGTGCAGGGAATCTCGCCGTAGAAGTAGTCGCCCTGCGTGGTGCCCATCGCAGGGATGCCGCGCCCCGCCTGGGCGAAGCTCGTCGCCCAGCGCGAATGCGTGTGCACGATGCCGCCGCACTCGGGAAACTCGCGGTAGAGCTCGAGGTGCGTGGGCGTATCGGACGACGGCTTCCACTTACCCTCGACCACGTTGCCGTCGAGGTCGACGACGACCATGTCGTCAGCCGTCATGCCGTCGTACGCCACGCCGGAGGGCTTGATGACCACGAGCCCGCGCTCGCGGTCGATGCCGGAGACGTTTCCCCAGGTGAAGGTCACGAGACCGTGCGCAGGGAGCGCGAGGTTGGCCTCGAGCACCTGCTTTTTGAGCTTTTTCAGCATCTAGATCACCTCCGTCGCGAGCTTCTCGAGCGGCAGCGCACGCTTGTAGCGCGCGAGGAACGCATCGAAGCCCGCAACCTCGTCGGCGTCCGCCATCACGGTGGTCGAGACGGCATCCGCGAACACCGCACGGTCGAGCCAATCGGCCAGGCACTCGCCGTCCCCGCGCTGGAGCATATACGCGGCGAGCAGGGCCATGCCGTACGGTCCGCCCTCGCCGGCCGTCTCCATCACCGAGACGGGCGCGCCAACAGCCGCGGAGAGCAGCCGCTGGCCCACGCCCGGCGTCTTGAAGTAGCCGCCATGGCCGTAGAGCTTATCGATCGCCACGTCCTCCTCGCCCGTGAGGATGTCCATGCCCACCTTGAGCGTGGCAAGCGCGGACGAGAGGTGCGTGCGCATGAAGTTCGCGAGCGTGAGGCGCGCGTCGGGCGTGCGCGAGAAGAGCGGCCTGCCCTCGTCGAGGTCGGTCACGCCCTCGCCCGAGATGTAGTTGAAGCTCATGAGGCCGCCGCAGTCGGCATCGCCCTCGAGGGCCTTCTCGAAGAGCCGCGTGAAGAGCTCTCCCCTATCCACGGAGAGGCCCATGAGCTCGCACGACTCGGCGATGAGGCCCACCCATGCGTTGATATCGCTCGTGCAGTTGTTGCAGTGCACCATCGCGACGGGCGCGCCGTCGGGGGTGGTGACCATGTCGATCTCGCGGTGCACGCCGAGCGCGTGATCGGCGACCACCATGGCGAAGTCCGAGGTGCCGGCGCTGACGTTGCCCGTGCGCGGACGCACCGAGTTGGTGGCGACCATGCCGGTGCCCGCGTCGCCCTCGCAGGGGCAGAAGGGGATGCCGGGCTTGAGCGCGCCGGACGGATCGAGCAGACGCGCGCCATCCTCGGTGAGCGTGCCCGCACCGTCGCCGGCGAGCAGCACCTGGGGCAGGATCGCGCGCAGGTCGCAGCCCGTGAGCTCGCGGAACTTCCGGACCATGGCGGCGTCGTAGTCGAGCGCCTCGCTGTCGATGGGGAAGATGCCGCTGGCCTCGCCGATGCCCACGGCATGCACGCCGGTGAGCGAGCGGTGCACGTAGCCGGCGAGCGTGGTGAGGTGCGCGATGCGCGCCACATGCTCCTCGCCGTTAAGCATCGCCTGGTAGAGGTGCGCGATGCTCCAGCGCTGCGGGATGTTGAAGCCGAAGAGCGCGGTGAGCTTCTCGGCCGCCTCGCCGGTGATGGTGTTGCGCCAGGTGCGGAACTCGGCGAGCTGGTTCCAGTCCTTGTCGAAGGGCAGGTAGCCGTGCATCATGGCCGAGATGCCGATGGCGCCGAGCGTCTCGATGGGCGTCCCGAGGTTTCGCACGAGGTCTGCGTACGCATCCTGCACCCCCGCCCAGACCGCATCCATCGAATAGGTCCAGATTCCGTCGACGAGCTGGTTCTCCCATTCGTGGGAACCCTGTGCGACGGGCGTGCGGGCGCCGTCGATCAAGACCGCCTTGATGCGGGTGGAGCCGAACTCGATGCCGAGCGTGCAGTGCGCGAGATCCATGGTTACCTCAGCTTCCAGACGAGGTCCTTCACGAGCAGCTCCTCCTCGAGCTTCTCGGGAGTGGTGTCCTTGGTGATGTGGACGAACTCGATATCCATCATACGCGCCCGCATGACGGGCCGAGACCCGCGTTCCGTCAGAGATCCCCCACCCTCCACTCGTTGCGCCAGCAGATAGGGGGCTTTTCGCCCTCCCACTCGATGGGCAGCCATACATAGCGCGAGACGCGCCAGTACGCTCGCCTAGAACTGGCCGTTGTCGTTGGCGGGAACCTGGTTTGGGTCGAGGTGCTGCACCACGTCCCAGTGCTCGGCGAGCATGCCGTTCTCCATGCGGTAGATGTCGCAGACCTTGTTGACGCCGAAGTCGACGGTGCACTTGAAGAAGACCATCACGAGGTCGCCCTCCTCCACCATGTGGACGATCTCCATCTTGGGGTGGGCGGCGAAGAAGCGCTCGCAGAAGCGCGCGAAGCCGTCGCGGCCGTCCTCGACGGTGGGGTTGTGCTGCTTGTAGGTGGGCAGCATGTACTCGTCGAGCTTGCT
>CAMOLV010000140.1 GCA_946619045.1 uncultured Coriobacteriales bacterium
GCCGTGTGGGCGAGCTTCATCGTGGGCGTGGGCCTCACCACCGCCAACATGTTCATCGGCTTCATCGCGTCGCCGGTCAACTGCGGCGCCATCGCGATGCTGCTCTCGCTCATCATCGTGCCGCTCGTCTCGCTCGTGACGCCCGCGGTGCCGTTCGAGCTCGACAAGCCCCTCGAGCCCCGCGAGCTGTAGCGCACGGGGCGCGAACGGCCCGGCAATCGTTCCAGTCCACCGCATAAGTCTTTTGTTAAACGACTGTACGACGCATCTACCTGCAGTTATGTAATCCCGCCACATTTCTCACCCCAGATGTGCGGCGGGATTTCCCCGTATGGGAGCAGGCAGCCGTACCTAGGCGTAGCGGTGCGCCATCGAGAGCGTCTCTCCGAGGAAGAAGCCGCCGAAGAGCACGCAGTGCAGGAGCATCGGCGCAAGCTGATGGAGCCCGATACGCTCCCGCCATCCGTCGGCAAGCGGCGAGACCTCGTCGTAGGACGAGACGATCGTCTCGAGGTACGGGCAGCCGAAGAGCGCAAGCATCGCGAGGTCCGTCTCGGCATGGCCGCCGTACGCCATGGGGTCGATGAGGGCACCGCCCGTGGCGTTGCCCGGGTCCGCATCCCAGAGAAGGTTTCCTGCCCAGAGGTCGCCGTGGAGCCGTGCGACGGCATGCCCCGACGAGATGACCAGAGCGGGCTGCGGGGCGTCCCAGAGACCGTCGCAGAGCCTCTGCGCAACCCTCTCGAACACGGTTATCTCACGCGTATCGTACGATCCGTCGTCGACCAACGCGCGCGCATAGGCCATCACGCGATGCTCCGCGAAAAACGCACCCCACGTGGCCGGCGCATCCCCCGCAGGGACCGTGGGCGTGAGCGAGCGGTCGATACGGTACGCCCCCTGCCATCCCGGAGGTGGAGCGCCCCACCAAGGAGCTCCGGCGGCATGGGTCGCGGCGAGCGCACGGCCGATCCGCTCCGCAGCGCCATGCGTCGGCGCGCGCTCGACGATGCGCTCCTCCACGAGCTCCTCTGCCGTTGCCGAGATCACGTGCGCCGCCCGCAAGCCGCCCGCAGGCTCCGCCTCCGCGAGCCAACGCAAGGCGGCCGCCTCGCCGAGAAGCGATTGGCGGCCGCCGAGGTCATGCTTTGAGAAGGACGTTATCACGCCTCGAGCATCTTGTGGACGCGCTGCGCATACTCCTCGTCGAGGCCGAGGTCCCAGAGCAGCTGGAGCATGGTCCAGCGGGTGCGCACGTCGCGGCCGGCGAGGATCGAGTCGCAGAAGAGGTCCGCGTCGATATCAACGTCGGAGGGTTTGGCAGGCGCGCCGAGCACCTGGTAGATGCGGCGGATCTCGTCGGGCGAGGGCAGCTCGTCGTGCATCATCTGCACCATGCGCGGCCACTCGCGCTCGAGCACATCGAGGCGGGCGTTGCGGGCCTCGATGTTGTACTTGTCGACCTTGTCCTCGAGGGCCTCGATCTCGGGCGCGGCGATCTTGTAGACGCGGCGCGTGAACTCGACCCACTTGTCCTTGTCGAACGGCTTGGCGCGAGCGGCGTCCCAGTCGATCTTCTCCTCGGCGAGCATGCGGTACATCTCGAGGCAGTAGATGAGGTCGATGCCCACCTTGGCGCCGTGGAGCACGGCCTTCTTGCCGTCGATCTGCAGGCGCATCTCCATGACGTGCGACATGTGGTGCTCGCAGCCCGACGCCGGGCGGGAATTGCCGATCCACGCCATCGCGATGCCCGTGAGCAGCAGGCCCTCCATGACGGTGAGCACCGCCTCGGGCTCGCGGCTCGCGATGGCCTCGGCGTTGCTCGAGACCAGGTCGAGCGCCTTGCGGACGTTGTCCACGGTTGCATCGCACACGTACTCGCCGTTGACGATGCGCGAGAAGCGCCAATCGATGAGCGCCGTGTACTTGCCCAGCACATCGCCCACGCCTGCGTTGATCATCTTGGCGGGCGAGGCGGCGAGGACCGCGGGGTCGGAGAACACGGCGAGCGGGCCGTGGGTATCGATCGTGACCTTCATGTGGTTGATGATGAGCGGCGCGCCGATGGAGACCCAGCCGTCCATGGACGGCGCGGTGGCGAACACCATGTAGTCGATCTTGGCGCGGTAGCTGATGAACTTGCAGGTGTCGTTCAGCGTGCCCGAGCCCGCGCACACGATGAGGTCCGTCTCCTGCGGCATGGCGCAGAAAATCTCGCCGATCACGTGCTCGTCGGGGATGGGCTCGTCGTAGGGCAGCACGATATGGGCGCAATCGATGCCCGCAGCGACAAGTGCGGCATCGACGGCCTCGCCGGCGGCCTTCCACGTGTTGAGGTCGGATACGACGAAGAGATGCGAGAAGCCCATCTCCTTGACGGTATCCACCAGCACGTCGATGGCATCGGAGCCCAGATAGATCTTCTGGACGTCCGTGGAATGCGTGCGCCCGCAGGTACAGGGGATGTCGTGGCCGAGCATGCTGTCGAAATCGAAATTGCCCATGGGTACCATCTCCCGGATCGTGGTCTCAAACCTTCTACCCCACCAGTCTACTCCCCCGCATCCGCAAACGGAAACGGGGCGCCGGATGAATCCGACGCCCCGCGGTACCGCCCGCAGGAGAGAGCCGTGCGGGCGGGGTTGGGAAGGAGCCTAGAGCGAGAGCTGGATGGTCTCGGGAGCGGTGAGCGGGGCGGCCTTGGCGTAGGTGGCCACGCGCTCGTCGTCGATGACGCCCGACCAGTTGAGGCCGAAGCCGAAGTCGTAGGCGTTGCCCGCAGCGTCCACGTGGCACTCGAGGTCGCGCGGCACATCCTCGCAGTTGGCCTCGACGGTGTCCATGTTCGCGGGCTGCTGGAGCGGCAGCAGGCCGGTGGGCTCCACGGAGCCGGAGAGGATGTCGGCGAGCACGACGTCGGCGGCGCCGAAGTGCACCAGGATGCCCTGGACCTTGTCCTCGAACTCGGAGAAGACCATGGGGTTGGCCATGTTGATCACGACCACGACGGGCTTGCCGGCCATGAGCTCGACGGTGCTGAGGATCATGTCGAGATCGCCCTCGTTGGCGCAGGTGGTGGACTGGCCCTTGTAGCCGCGGTCCTCCTTGGTGCCGTCCTCGAGGATCGCGCCGGCGATGGAGTGCTCGCGCACGTTGGCGCCGTCGGCGGTGTAGGGGCGGTACTGCAGGGTCTTGGGCACGTAGGTCACGGTGCCGTCCTCGGCGGTGATGGCGCCATCGCCCGTGGCGGGAGAGTCGACGAACACGACGGCGAAGTCGCAGTCGGCAACGTCGGCAGCGGTGGCGCGGGTGAGGTCGGAGTCCTGGTAGGTGGGCTGGCCGTTCTCATCGGGGTCGCCGGAGGGATCGGCGATGGTGTCGGTCACGACGGTGAGAAGGTCGGCGACGCGATCGGGGTTGATGGGCACGTTCATCGTCGCGCCGTGGGCGGCGTTGCCGGTGGCGCCGGCGGCCTGGGCGGGCGTGAACTTGACGGGCACGTAGACCTTGGGAGCGGCGGAGCGCTCGGCGATGACGTTGCCCTCGTTCTTGAGCATGACCACGCACTTGTCAGCGGCAGCACGGCCGTTGGCGGCAAGCTCCTCGCCCTCGAGCAGGTCGAGCGCGGCGCGGGCATCGGTATAGGGGTTCTCCACGAGGCCCGGGAGCAGGTAGGTGGTGAGGATGTGGCGGGCGGCGGTACGGATCTTGGCATCCGCCTCCTCCTGGCCGTGCTCGGCGACGAGCTGCTCATAGGCGAGCTTCAGGTTGTCGAGGTCCTCGCCGCCGCCGATCTGGTCCATGCGGGCGTTGATGATCTTCTGCATGCGCTCGGCAACCGTGAGCTTCTCCACGCCCCAGTTGGTCCACATGAATCCGCCCGGATCCTCGGTGACGGCCCAGTCGGAGCAGAGCAGGCCGTCATAGCCCATCTGGTCGCGCAGGATGGAGATCTTATAGTCGCTGTAGGCGGAGCCCACGAGCTCGCCGTACTCCTCATCGTCGGAGTAGGCGATGGAGTAGCTGGTCATGACGCCGGAGGCCTGCTTGGTGCTGTCGGCCAGGTTGAGACCGCCGTCGATGAAGTTGACGAGCGTGGCGGCAAAGTTGTCGCCGGGATAGACGTTGTACTTGCCGGTATCGTTGTGGGACTCGCGGCCGCTCTCGCCGGCGCCGTCGCCCGGGAAGTGCTTCATCTGCGTTCCCACGGACTGGGCGCCCCAGCCGGTGTCCTTGCCGTCGACGTAGGTGGACTGATAGCCGTCGATGGAGGCGCGGGTGAGGTCACGCGAGAGCGCGGGGTCCTCGCCGAAGGCGCCGGTGATGCGGCTCCAGCGCGGCTCGCCGCACATGTCGATCTGCGGCCCGAGCAGGCAGGTCACGCCCACGGCGCGATAGGCACGGGAGAGGTCGTCGGCGACGGACTTGGCGAGCTCGGGATCGAAGCTCGCGGCAAGGGCGAGGTTGCCGGGATAGGTGCCGATGTCGCGCGGGTTGGTGGAGAGGTTGAACGGGATGCGGTTGGGAGCAGCCTCGCAGTATGCCTGGCAGGCGTTGTTCCAGTCGGACTGGCTCTTACCGTCGCCCGCGGTCATGAAGTTGAGGACGGTGCGGATGCCCTTGTCGAACATAGCGGTCTGACCGGAGGCCTCGAGGCCAGCGGCGTCGGCGCCAAAGGTGGAGGCGTGGAGCAT
>CAMOLV010000141.1 GCA_946619045.1 uncultured Coriobacteriales bacterium
GGGCTCTCTGGGCCAGGGCCTCTCCGTCGCCAACGGCATGGCGCTTGCCGGCCGCCTCGACAACAAGGACTACTGGGTCTACTGCGTCCTCGGCGACGGCGAGATCCAGGAGGGCCAGGTCTGGGAGGCTGCCATGAGCTCCGCCCATTACAAGCTCGACCACGTGATCGCCTTCGTCGACCACAACAAGCTCCAGATCGACGGCCCCAACGACAAGGTCATGACCGTCAACCCCGTCGACGAGAAGTTCGCCGCCTTCGGCTGGCATGTCCAGGTGATCGACGGCAACGACCTCGAGGCCATCTCCGCCGCCATCGACGCCGCCAAGGCCGAGACCGGCCGTCCCTCCGTCATCGTGTGCGAGACGGTCAAGGGCAAGGGCGTTTCCTTCATGGAGGACCAGGTGGGCTGGCATGGCAAGGCCCCCAACGCCGAGCAGGCAGAGCAGGCTGTCGCCGAGCTCTCCGCCGAGTAACCCCGCCAGACACCTTCGACTCTTAAGGAGCATGTGATATGAATTCCGCAACCCGCGTTGCCTACGGCGAGGCCCTCGTCGAGCTCTCCAAGACCAACCCCGATGTCGTCGTCCTCGACGCCGACCTCGGCGCCGCCACCAACACCAACAAGTTCGCGGCCGCCTGCCCCGAGCGCTACTTCGACATGGGCATCTCCGAGGCCGACATGATGGCCACGGCTGCCGGCTTCGCAACCGCAGGCAAGATCCCCTTCGCCTCCACGTTCGCCGTCTTCGCCGCCGGCCGCGCCTTCGACCAGGTGCGCAACTCCATCGCGTATCCTAAGCTGAACGTCAAGATCGGCGCCACGCATGCCGGCATCTCCGTCGGTGCCGACGGCGGCTCCCACCAGGCCATCGAGGACATGGCGCTCATGCGCGCGCTTCCCAACATGACCGTGATCTGCCCCTCCGACGACGTCGAGGCCCGTGCCGCCACCTTTGCGGCGGTCGAGTACGAGGGCCCCGTCTACCTGCGCTTCTCGCGCTATGCCACCAAGACCTTCCATGCAGATGACTACACCTTCCAGATCGGCAAGGGCGAGATCCTGCGCGAGGGCAAGGACGTCGCCATCATCGCCTGCGGCCTCATGGTCAACGAGGCGCTGGCGGCTGCCGAGGAGCTCGCCTCCTTTGGCGTCGAGGCCCGCGTGGTCAACATGCCCACCATCAAGCCGCTCGACAACGACCTCGTGCTCGACTGCGCCCGCACCTGCGGCAAGATCGTCACCTGCGAGGAGGCGTCCATCATCGGCGGCCTCGGCTCCGCGGTCTGCGAGCTCACCTCCCGCATGTGCCCCGTGCCCGTGTCGCGCCTCGGCGTCAACGACACCTTCGGTAAGTCCGGCGACGTGCCCGGCCTCTTCGAGGAGTACGGCCTCACCGCTGCACATATCGTCAAGAAGGTCAACAGCCTGCTCGCATAAACCCCGCAGACGTAATCGACAGCACCGCTTGTCGAAAACTGACTCGAAACCTATTGGAAATAGTTCGAGGGTTGTTACAGAATTCTAAAAGTTAATTCGCCCGGAGACAGGCTCCGGGCGGACGGCTTTCCTTATCGTTTCGAGGGAAAAGGGGATGTTATGAGCAAGACACTTTCTCGTAGGGACTTCCTTGCGGCGTCTGGTGCCCTTGCCGGTCTCGGTCTCTATGGCTGCGGCGGCGGTGGCGGCAGCACCGATGGCGGCGGCAGCACCGATGGCGGCGCCGGCGTCGAGGGCTACGATCCCGAGCTCGTAGCAGCTGCTCAGGCCGAGGGCGAGCTCAACGTCATCGGCACCTGCGAGGAGCCCTATATCAGCGCCGCATGCGACAAGTTCACCGAGCTGTTCGGCATCAAGACCAGCTGGCAGCGCCTCGGCGGCGGCGAGGTTCTCGCCAAGGCCCAGGAGGAGAACGGCAATCCTTCCTCCGACGTGTGGTTCGGCGGCGGCTGCACCTCCTACGTCCAGGCTGCCAACGACGGCCTGCTCATCAAGTACTCGCCTGCCAACCTGTCCCACATCACCAATCCCAACTTCACCTCCACCGACGGCACCTGGGTCGGCATCTACACCGGCATCCTGGGCTTCCTCACCAACAACGAGGAGCTCGCCGCCCGCAACCTCGAGGGCCCGAAGGACTGGCCCGACCTGCTCAACCCCGACTACAAGGGCCTGATCTGGTCGTCCAACTACAACACCGCCTCCACGGCTGAGCTGATCCTCAACACGGTCATCCAGAAGTACGGCCATGACGAGGGCATCCAGTTCCTGGTCGACCTCGACAAGAACGTCGCCCAGTACACCAAGTCCGGCGGCGGCCCGTCCAAGTCCATCGGCATCGGCGAGTGCACCATCGGCATCAACTTCCTGCATGACGGCGTGTACCAGATCGTCGACAACGGCTACGACAACATCGGCCTCGTCGCCCCCAGCTCCGGTGCCTCCTACGAGGTCGGCGCCTCCGCCGGCTTCGAGGGCTGCGCTCACCCCAATGCGGCCAAGCTGTGGCTCGAGTACGTCCTCACCCCCGAGTGCGTCAACCAGGCCCAGGAGGTCGGCTCCTATCAGTTCCTGGTCATCGACAACGCCACCCAGCCGCAGATCGCCATCGACATGGGCGTCGATCCCAACAACGTGATGGACTTCGACTTCGCCGACATGATGGCCAACACCGCCCAGTACAAGGAAGACGTCATGGCGGCGCTCGGCGGCGGCGACGACCGCTTCAAGACCGAGTAACACCCTCGGGCTTGCTGCATCGTACCCATCGCAGCTGATGTACGTATGCGGGTGGATGGGCATTCCATCCACCCGCTTCTTTGTATCTATCCATTGACGAGAGAGGAAGTTGCATGGCAACTGCACAAGGCGCGTCATTGGATCGCAAGAAACTGCTGGCCGACCCCATCATGGTCTCGACCATCGTCGTTCTTGTCGTGTTCTTGACCCTCTTCATCATCTACCCGCTCGTGATCCTCCTGGTCGACAGCATCATCGGCCCGGATGGTCCCACGCTCGACATCATCAAGGGCGTGCTCGCGAAACCCGCCTTCAGGACGGCGATCTCGAACACGCTCATCATCGGCGCCGTCACCGGCGTCCTCTCGACCCTGATCGGCCTGCTTTTCGCCTACGTCGAGGAGTACGTGCAGCTCAAGACCAAGTTCCTGGCCGGCCTCTTCAAGGTCGTCTCCATCCTGCCCGTCGTGTCGCCCCCGTTCGTGCTCTCGCTCTCGATGATCCTGCTCTTCGGGCGCTCGGGCATCATCTCCAAGACGCTGCTGGGCATCCAGGATTCCAACATCTACGGCATGCGCTCGATCATCATCATCCAGACGATGACGTTCTTCCCCGTCTGCTACATGATGCTCCGCGGCCTGCTGAAGAACATCGACCCCTCCCTCGAGGAGGCCGCCCGCGACATGGGCGCCAGCCGCTGGAAGGTCTTCACCAGCGTGACCTGGCCGCTGCTGCTCCCGGGCCTCGGCAACGCCTTCCTCGTGACGGTCATGGAATCCGTCGCCGACTTCGCCAACCCCATGATGATCGGAGGCAACGTCGATACGCTCGCGACCTCGATCTACCTGCAGATCACGGGCAACTACGACAAGCAGGGCGCAGCCGCCATGGCCGTGGTCCTGCTCTCCATCACGTTCATCATGTTCTTCGTTCAGAAGTACATCCTCGAGGCCAAGGCCACCGCGACGCTCACCGGCAAGGCGAGCCGCCAGCGCATGCTCATCACCGACCGCTCGGTGCGCATCCCGCTGGTCATCCTCTGCGGCGCCGTCGCCATCTTCGTCATCGCGATGTACATCTGCGTGCCCTACGGTTCGGTCATCACCACCTGGGGCCGCGACTACACCCTCACCACCAAGTGGTACACCAAGGTGTTCGTCAACTACCGCGGCGGCCAGGCCTTCACCGACTCGTTCCTCATGGCCCTCATCGCCAGCCCGCTCACGGCCCTGCTCTCGATGATCATCTCCTACCTGGTCGTCAAGAAGAAGTTCGCCCTCAAGGGCTACATCGAGTTCTCCTCCATGCTCGCCATGGCCGTGCCCGGCACCGTTCTGGGCGTCGGCTTCATCCGCGGCTATGCCAACGGCCTCTTCCGCACGGGCGCGCTCCAGTTCATCTACGGCACCACGGCCATCCTCATCATCGTCTTCATCGTGCGCTCGCTGCCCACGGGCACGCGCTCGGGCATCTCGGCGCTGCGCCAGATCGACAAGTCGATCGAGGAGTCCGCGTACGACATGGGCGCCAACAGCTTCGAGGTCTTCATGACCGTCACCCTGCCGCTCATCAAGGACTCCTTCCTCTCCGGCCTCGTGACGGCGTTCGTGCGCTCCATCACGGCAATCTCGGCGGTCATCCTCGTCGTGACGCCTGCGACGCTGCTCATCACGGTTCAGATCAACGAGTACGCCAACCGTGGCGAGTACGCGGTCGCCTGCGCGTTCTCGACCATCCTGATTCTTATCACCTACGCTGCGGTGCTTGGCATGAACATCTTCATCAAGTACTTCGGTACCAGCAAAGCCCAAGAGGAGGACTAAACGATGGCTAAAGAGAAGAAAGGCGTGAAGATCGAGCACGTCTCCAAGATCTACCAGGATCCCAAGACGGGCAAGGACTTCTA
>CAMOLV010000142.1 GCA_946619045.1 uncultured Coriobacteriales bacterium
GAGAAAGCGGCGTGGGGCCGGCAGAGGCGCTGGCGCATGCCCCGCTCGATGACCGCAGCTTCTCGGCATGGATCTCCAGCGTGCTCTCCGCCCGCTCGCTCAGGCGCAACGAGGTCGTGCATGCGTCCCGTCTCAACCAGACCTTCGCCTATCAGATCTTGGCCGGCCTACGCCATCCCACGCGCGACAAGCTCATCCAGCTCGCCTTCGGAATGGGGCTGGATATCGATGAGGCCTCAGAGCTGCTCGAACGTGGCGGTGCCAATGCGCTCTCGCCCCGATGCCGCCGCGATGTGGTGATCGCCTATGCGCTCGACCGCGGCCTCTCGGTGCTCGAATGCGACGACCTGCTCTGGTCGGTGGGGGAGCGCACGCTGGTCACGCGCGGAGCCGCTCGCAGGATTTAGCTGGCAGCTAATGAATCGTCTGCAGGCGGCTCATACACTCGACGATGACGCCTGATTCGCTCGAATTACAGGAGGCAGACATGAAGATCAACAGGCAGATTCTTGTCGCGGCCCTGCTTACTGGGGCTTTGGCGCTCGTCGGATGCGGCGGTTCCTCGTCGGACTCCGGGTCTGGAAAGCTCGATAAGGGCAACCAAGCGCAGGAGCAGGTTGCGGCCCCCGAGCCTGAGCCCGAACCCGAACCCGAACCGGAGCCTGAACCTGAGGAGGCCGTGCAGTCGGTCTACCGCGTGGGCGATACGCTCGACGACGGCGGACTCCAGATCGTCTACGTTGCGAGCGGCGAGCATGTTGAGGAGAACCAGTTCCTGCAGCCCAAGGACGGGAACAAGTACATTTTCATCAAGCTTGCGTTTATCAACGGGTCCAAGGCGGACAAGGGCATTTCTATCTACAATTTCGAGTGCTACGCGGATGGTTATGCGGCAGATGCGTACTACGGTGGCGACGACAGCCTCTCCGCAACGCTCTCGTCAGGTCGATCGACGATGGGAAGCATCTACTTCGAAGTTCCCGCGGATGCCTCGGAGATCGAGATCGAATACACCCCCACAAGCCTCTTCTCCGATAAGATCACGTTCGCTTTCGAGGGTGAGGCGGATTCCGGGTACGTACTCGAGGCCAACAACGGCCGCGCTGAGGATGCGGTTTCTGTTGGAGAGACCGTCGAGGGCACCGGCGTTGCGATCACGTACCTCTCGTGCGGCACATGGGAAAGCGACAACATGTTCGCTGAGCCCAAGGATGGGTATCATTTCGTGTCGCTCGAGTTGGAGTTTGAGAACACCGGTTCCTCCGATGCGATTGTCAGCTCGTTCTCGTTCGATTGCTTTGCGGATGGGGCTGCGTGCGACGCTGTGTTCTACCGCGATGACGACCTGTCGGCCACCATCTCGCCCGGCCGCAAGGCAAAGGGCACTGTGACCTTCGAGGTTCCCGACGATGCCGAGGTCATCGAGGTGGAGTACGAGGACAACTACTGGACTTCGAGCAGGATCACGTTTACCGTGCAGTAGCGAACCGGGGTTGATGCAAAACGTTGCCCAGAACGGGGCCAGGAGTATTCCGGCCCCGTTTTCGTTGACGAGATGCATGCGTATCCTCTAGCGTGCTTGGACAAGCGGCCTGTTACCTTCCCATGTGCTGCTCTTGGACCTCAATGCAACGAACGCCGCAGTTTAATAGCGCTTGTCAAAGTATCGACACTTGCTGACCTGCGGTTTTGTGAATCGGATACTCGGGGCTTCGCAAATAAACTGCGGTGTTCGTTCACAGGGACCTTATGAAGCTCCGAATCAACGAAAACAGCGGCCCGATAGTGAGTCTGATCCAAAAAATGGGTTGTGTGCCGGAGCTTAGAAGAAAGGCTGTGCGTGCAAAGCAATCACGCCACCGGTCTGTTTCCAAACCATGAACGGTATTGACGGTGTTCCCTGCTCCCGTATAATACCTACTAGTCAACTAGGAATTAAGAAAGGAGCGGAGCAGTGCTGAAGAAGACCACCTGCGCGTGTTGCATCTGTACTCAGGCTGCCCGTCTGTGCGCATAACGCACGCTCCTACAGAGCACACACGCGGGCAGCCTTTTAGCGGGCTGCCTTTTTCATGCCCGCCGCACGTGCGCACCGGCTCGAATTCCTAAGGAGAACCCCATGTCATATGCAGCTTCCACCAGCGGTCTTATCGGAAACACCCCGCTCGTCGACCTCTCCGCGCTCGCCCAGGGCGGGGGAGCGCGCATCCTCGGCAAGTACGAGGCCACCAACCCCGGCGGCTCCGTGAAGGACCGCATCGCGCTCGCCATCATCAACGATGCCGAGAAGACCGGCCGCCTTGCCCCCGGCGGCACCATCATCGAGCCTACCAGCGGAAACACCGGCGTCGGCCTCGCCATGATCGCCGCCGAGCGCGGTTACCGCATGATCCTCGTCATGCCCGACACCATGTCGATCGAGCGCCGCAAGCTCGCCGCGGCCTACGGTGCCGAGATCGTGCTCACGCCGGGCTCCGAGGGCATGAAGGGCGCCGTCGCACGTGCCGACGTGCTCGCCGCCGAGACGCCCGGCGCCATCATCGCCGGCCAGTTCACGAACCCGGCCAACCCGCAGGCGCACTACGAGACCACCGGCCCCGAGATCTGGGCAGCCACCGACGGTACCGTGGACGCCCTGGTCGCGGGTGTGGGCACCGGCGGCACCGTCTCCGGCACCGGCCGCTTCCTCAAGGAGCAGAAGGCCGCCGTCAAGGCGTTCGCCGTCGAGCCCGCCGAGTCTCCCGTGCTCTCGGGCGGCGCTCCCGGCGCGCATAAGATCCAGGGCATCGGCGCGGGATTCGTGCCCGCCACCTACGATGCAGCTGTGGTCGACGAGGTCGTGACCATCGCCTCCGCGGATGCCATCGCGACCAAGCAGCGCCTCGCGCGCGAGCTCGGCCTGCTCGTGGGCATCTCCGCAGGCGCCGCCGTGGCGGCAGCCGTCAAGCTGGCCGAGAGCGGGGACTTCGCCGACAAGACCATCGTCGCGGTGCTGCCCGACACCGGCGAGCGCTACCTCTCCATGGAGGTGTAGCCGTGGCATCCGAGAAGCGCCAACCCGGTCTGTTCCAGCTCATGCGCGAGGATGCGCATGCGGCGCTCGCCCGCGATCCCGGCGCGGCCTCGATGCTCGAGATCGTGCTGTTCTCCACGGGCACGCACATCGTGTGGGCGCACCGCCGCCATCACTGGCTCTACCAGCACGGCTTCAAGGCCCTCGCACGCTGGCTCGCCAAGCGCATGCGCGTCAAGATGGGAGCCGACATCCATCCCGCGGCCACCATCGGGCGGCGCTTCTCGATCGACCACGGCGTCGGCGTGGTCATCGGCGGCACGGCTGTGATCGGAGATGACTGCATGATCTACCAGGGCGTCACGCTGGGCATGACCGCCAAGGTCCTCGACGACGTGAAGCGCCACCCCACGCTGGGCGACAACGTGCTGGTTGGCGCCAACGCCACCATCCTGGGAAACATCACCGTCGGCAATAACGCGCGCGTGGGCGCCGGCGCCGTGGTGCTCGAGGACGTGCCGCACGACGTGACCGTTGCCGGCGTGCCCGCGAAGATCGTGCGCGACCGTCGCCTTCGCTTCGTGGAGCTTGGCGAGACGACCGAGGACATCCGCTGGAGCTGCGCGCTCTAAGAGCATGCCAAATGAAGAATTGAACGAAGCGGCAGCCTCGGGTAATCAAAATCGCCGTTTTCCGAATTTGATAGTCTGACTATCATTTTCGGAAAACGGCGATATCAGCATCTGCCGCGAGAAGTCCGAGCGGCGTTACTCGGCGGAGAGCAGCTCGATCTCGAAGTTCAGGGCCTTGCCCGCCATGGGATGGTTCATGTCGAGGACGATCTTCTCGTCGTCGAACGACGCGATGACCGCGGGGAACGGGCGGCCGTCGGGGGACATGAGCGTCACGGGCGCGCCAACGATGGGCTCGCCGCCGCCGCGCAGCATCTCGCGCGGAACCGCCATCATGGCGTTCTCGTCGCGCTCGCCGTAGGCATCCTTGGGCTCGATGCGGATGTTGACCGTCTGGCCCACCTCCATGTCGCGCACGGCGGCATCGAAGCCGGGGATCATCTGACCTGCCATGCAGGTGAAGTCGAGGGGCGTGCTGCGGTCGCGGGACGAGTCGAACTTGCTGCCGTCATCGAGCGTGCCCACGTAGTGGACGCTGACCTTCTTGCCTTCGTTGGACATATGGCCTCCTTTTAAGGGTTGAATCCTAGGTATCCATTGTACCCGCTGATAGAATAGAAATGTTGTGGATGACTCTCACCAAGGGGGAGCGATGGCTGCCAAGCAAGACAAGAAGGAGAAGGCCGCGAAGGACGTCGCGCCGGTCGACGAGGAGGCGCCCGTCGAGGCTGCCGAGCCTGAGGCCGCGCCTGCGGAGCCCGCGGAGAAGACCGAGCCCGTCGAGAAGAAGGACTCCGGCAAGGCCGAGAAGCCCGAGAAGCCCGAGAAGCCCGAGAAGCCCGGTCCGGACGTCTCGTTCACGCAGAACCGCGAGCTCTCGTGGCTGCGCTTCGACGACCGCGTGCTCGACGAGGCCTTCGACGAGCGCGTGCCCCTCTTCGAGCGCATGAAGTTCGTCGAGATCTTCGGCTCCAACCTCTACGAGTGGT
>CAMOLV010000143.1 GCA_946619045.1 uncultured Coriobacteriales bacterium
AGTCCTTCCTCGCCCGCAAGGGCATCGAGATCAGCTTCCAGCGCTATGCGATCGACGCGCTCGGCGCCATGGCGCAGGGCCTGTTCGCATCGCTGCTCATCGGCACCATCTTCAACACGCTCGGCGACCTCAGCGGCCTCGAGGCGTTCAAGACCATCGGCGGCTACGCCATGGCCGTCTCGGGACCCGCGATGGCCGTCTCCATCGGCTACGCCCTCCAGGCACCGCCCCTCGTGCTCTTCTCGCTCGCCGCGGTGGGCCAGGCAGCCAACGCCGCCGGCGGTGCGGGCGGACCCCTCGCGGTGCTCGTGGTCGCCATCATCGCCGCCGAGCTCGGCAAGGCCGTCTCCAAGGAGACGCGCGTCGACATCCTCGTGACGCCCGGCGTCACCGTGGGCATCGGCTGCGCGCTCGCCATGCTGGTGGCTCCCTGGATCGGCGCCGCCGCGAGCTCGCTGGGCGCCCTCATCATGTGGGCGACCGAGCTTCAGCCCTTCCTCATGGGCATCATCGTCTCCGTGGTGGTGGGCATCGCCCTCACGCTGCCCATCTCCTCCGCAGCCATCTGCGCCGCGCTGTCGCTCACGGGCCTCGCCGGCGGGGCCGCGCTCGCAGGCTGCTGCGCGCAGATGGTGGGCTTCGCCGTCGCGAGCTTCCGCGAGAACGGCGTGGGCGGCCTCATCTCCCAGGGCATCGGCACCTCGATGCTGCAGATGAAGAACATCGTGAAGAAGCCCGTCGTCTGGGTCCCTGCCATCGTGGCCTCCGCCATCACCGGCCCCATCGCGACCTGCATCTTCCATATGGAGCAGAACGGCGCCGCCATCGCGAGCGGCATGGGAACCTGCGGCCTCGTCGGCCCCATCGGCCTCTACTCGGGCTGGGTGGCGGACGGCGTCGCGATCGGTGCCTTCGAGTGGCTCGGCATGCTGCTCGTGTGCCTCGTGCTTCCCGCGGCCATCGCCTGGGCCGTCTCCGAGATCATGCGCAAGGCGGGCATCATCGCCGAGGGGGACATGGCCCTCGACTAGCCGCCCCGCGCGCAATCCATCGCTTGACCGAGAAACGGGCGCCATACGGTGCCCGTTTCCGCGTTTCCGGGCAGCGTCGTTGCTACACTGTCCCTATCTGCCATCCGAGGCGAGGAGGCTGCCATGGCGCTACGCGATGCGATGTACGGCCTGGCCGTGGGCGATGCCCTGGGCGTGCCCTTCGAGTTCAAGGCGCGCGGGTCGTTCAAGTGCAGGGGCATGGAGGGTTTCGGAACGCACTACCAGCCCGTGGGCACCTGGTCCGATGACTCGGCGCTCGCCATCGCGACCTGCGCGAGCATCAAGGCGCGCGGGTGCGTGGACCCCGCCGACATCCGCCTCAACTTCGAGGACTGGTACTACGACGGCGCCTTCGCCATCGACCATAACGTCTTCGATGTGGGCAACACCACCTCCTCGGCGATCGTCGAGGGCATGGGGCGCGCCGGTGCCAACTCCAACGGCAACGGCTCGCTCATGCGCATCGCGCCGCTTGCCTACACCGATGCCTCCGACGACGATATCCGCGCGGTCTCCGCCATCACCCATGCGCACGAGATCTCGTGCGACGCCTGCGTGCGCTTCGTGCACATCCTGCGCGACCCCTCCCTGATCGACCAGGTCGAGCTGCCCGAGAGCAAGAAGGACGTGGAGTCCGGCGGATTCGTGCTCTCCACCTTCACGGCGGCGCTCTGGTGCTTCGTCCACACCTCGAACTACCGCGACTGCGTGCTCGAGGCGGTGAACCTCGGCTCCGACACCGATACCACCGCCGCCGTCGCCGGCGCGCTCGCGGGCGAGGTCTATGGATACGACGCCATCCCCGCCGAGTGGCTCGAGGTGCTGCGCGGCAAGAAGATCATCGAGGAGTGCCTCTTCGCATAGCCGCAGCCGCGTGTGGCACAATTGAGTGCATGGAAACGATTCCCCACAGCTGGGCTGTGCCCGCACCCATCAGGGCCGCGTTCTTCGATATCGACGGCACCCTCTGCCATCTCGGCTCGCTCGACCTCCTGCCCGCGTCGGAGCAGGCGCTCGAGGCCCTGCGCGCACGGGGTATCCGCTGCTTCGTGGCGAGCGGGCGCGGACCGCTCGACCTCGACGGGCTTCCCCTGGAGCTCTTCGACGGTATCGCGGCTTTCAACGGCCAGCGCTGCATCGTGGGCGAGACGGTCGTGCATGACCTGCGCTTCTCGCCCGAGAGCCTCGCCGCCCTCCAGGAGCTCGCCTGCACCACCGAGCGCGCGATGACGCTCCAGGGGCTGGAGGGGCTCTGCTCGGTCCGCAGATCCGAGGCGTTCAACCGCATCTACGCCGCGGCGATCGACCGCTTCCCGCTCCGCGATCCTAGAGCGGCCGTCGACGGAGGCGTCTACCAGGCATCGGTCGAGTGCCTGCCCGGAGAGGAGCAGAGCCTTCTTGCGCAGCTCCCGAACTGCGAGATCGCACGCTGGAATCCCAGGTTCGTCGACATCATCCCGGCGGGAGGCGGCAAGGGCCGCGGCATCGCCGCCATGCTCGCCCACCTGGGCATCGGCGCCGCCGAGGCGGTCGCGTTCGGCGACAGCCAGAACGACATCCCGATGTTCGCGGCATGCGGCACGAGCGTCGCGATGGGCAACGGGTCGGAGGAGACGAAGGCCGCCGCCAGCTACGTCACGGACGACATAACCGACGGCGGCCTCTTGAACGCCTGTATCCGCCTGGGGATCGCCTAGGCCTCGGCAGCCCCCATCAGCTCGGTGACCTCGAAGTCGACGCCGCTCGCCTGGATGGCGTCGCGCGAGCCGAACACGCAGATGCCACGCGCTGGCGCGACGTCGGCCAGGGCGTCGGCAAGCCCACGCACGTCGTCCGCGGTGACGGCGATCATCTGGGCGCGGGTCTCGCCGCGCCATTCCGGCGTGCGTCCGCGGAAGAAGTCGCTGTCCTGCCTGCGCGCGAGCACGCGCGGCTTGGCCGGCGCATCATGCCCGGCGACCGTCGAGACGATGTAGCCCTCGAGCTCCTCGCGCGTGGGATCCCATGCGGCGAGCCATGCGGGCGCGGCCTCGTAGCGGGCGAGCGTGGCGTCCACGCCGGGGTCGCGGTACGACCAGAACTGCATGCTGCCGTTGGGGTTGCGGCGGAAGCCGGTGCCGTAGGCGCCGCCCTTCACGCGCACCTCGTTCCACAGGTAGTCGTAGGAGAGCGCGCGGGACGCGACGGCCCATGCGCCGCGGGTGCCGCCGTCGCGCGCGGAGGCGGGGCCCGTCTCGCAGACGAACGCGACGTTGGAGGGCATGACGAACGCCTCGTTGCGCACGGCGGGCGCGGGAACCTCGAGCCTGCGCTCGAAGGCGCCGTCCGCGGCAAGGCCGAGCGTGCCGGCGAGCCCCTGGAAGCGTGCGCGCATCTCGGACGACCCTGCGAACGAGACGATCACGTTGTCGGAGCGGAAGATGCGGTTGCCCAGGCTCGCGAGCTTGGCGCAGAACGCGTCCTTGCGCTCATCCCAGTTGGCGAGCAGGTCCTTCAGGAAGAGGTAGAGCGAGACGCCGCCCAGCTGGTCGGCGACGAGGGCCGCGGGGCTGAAGTAGGTGAGCGCGCGGCCCATGGCGGCCGAGTGGCCCGAGTTGAGATATGCCTGCTCGTGGCCGATGCGGCGCTGCTGGAGGATGGCGAGGATGCGCTCGGCATCGTCGAAGAGCGTGGTGCCCCAGACCTCGGCGGGAAGGGTCGCGAGCGCCTCGAGCTTCTCGTCGAGCGCGCTGCCCGAGACCACGAAGAACGGCTTCACCGCGTCCGCGTTGCCGTCCTCGGCGTAGGTCTCGATGAAGAAGTTGAGCATGCCGAGGTTCTCCTCGATGACGGTATCGAGGTCGGAGGCGTTGTGCGAGGCGGTGTCGAGCTTGCCGAGCAGGCTCGTGAGCAGGCCCGCATAGGGGAGCTCGTCGAAGGCGATGCCGTTCAGGTCGAAGTAGTGGTACGCGTAGGCGATGCCGTGGGTGTCGATGTCGTGCACGAGGTAGGGGAGCGCCGCCTGCTCCTGCGCGACGGGCGTCTCGGGAGCTGCGTCGCCGATGTCGGCGACGGAGAGGCGCGGCAGCTTGGCGATGTCCTCGGGGGAATCCTCCCGCTCCTGCTCGGCGCGCAGGGCAGCGACCTCGTCGATCACGTGCTGGAGCTCCTCGGCCGACATGCCCTCCTTGATGCGGGCGAGCTCGGCGGCCTCCTCGGCGGAGTCGCCCTCGGCAACGGGCACGAGGTCGACGAGGGCGGAGTGGCCGTTCTCGGGCACCATCTCGCGGAGGAGCTGCTCGAAGTAGCCCGCCCCGAGGCCGTCCTTCATGTGGGCGAGCTCCTGCTCGTAGCGCAGGTAGCTCACGGGGTCGTCATCGTCGTAGAGCCAGCTCGACAGGGACGTCATGGCGTACGCCACGCCGTCCGCCAGCCCGAACTCGCCCTCGCGTAGGTTGAACTCGGCCTGCGCGAGCGCGGCGCGGAGCTTGTCGGCGGGGATGCCCTGCTCGGCGAGCTCGGCGCAGGACTGC
>CAMOLV010000144.1 GCA_946619045.1 uncultured Coriobacteriales bacterium
CGAACCTGCCGGGATAGCCGAGCGCCTCGCATGCCGAATCGACGCGCTTGATGTATCCGTGGTGGTCGGCGCCCCAGATGTCGATGACATGTTCGACGCGCTGGAACTTGTTCCAGTGATAGGCGACGTCGGAGGCGAAGTACGTATACTCGCCATTGCTCTTCACGAGCACGCGGTCCTTGTCGTCGCCGAAGGACGTGGAGCGGAACCACAGGGCGCCGTCCTCCGTCGTGTAGGTATGACCCATCTCGGCGAGCTTGTCGAAGGCGCGGTGGACGGCGTCCTTGCCCTCCTCATCGGGCACGTAGAGCGAACGCTCGGAGAACCACACGTCGAAATCGCAGCGCGCCTCATGGCAGGTCTCGCGGATGGAGTCGAGCATCATGAGGTAGCCGCGCTCGCGGAAGCTTGCGATGCGCTCCTCCTCGGAGGCCGCGACCAGGGCATCGCCATCGATGTCCCAGAACCGCTTGGCGAGGTCGATGATGTAGTCCCCGCCGTAGGCGTTGCCGCCGAGAGCCTCGTTGAAGGCGTCCATGAGCGGGTGGGTCTCGGGATGCTCGTCCTCCTCATCATCGACGAACGCGGCGCGGTCCGCGATGAGGGCGGCATGCGCCTCGTCGATGCCCATCCCCTTCTGGATGAGATCGGCGAGCTGAAGATAGCGGACGGCGATCGAGGATCCGAACACGTCCATCTGCGAGCCGTGGTCGTTGATGTAGTACTCGCGCTGCACGTCGTAGCCCGCGTGGGCCATCACATTGCACAGCGAATCGCCCAAGGCGGCCCAACGGCCGTGGCCGATATGCATGGGGCCGACGGGGTTGGCGGAGATGAACTCGACCTGGACCTTCTGGCCGCCGCCCAGTTCCGAGCGGCCGAAATCGGCGCCCTGCGCGCGAACCTGGTTGAAGACGTCGTTCGCCGAAGCGGTCGAGAGGTAGAAGTTGATGAAGCCGGGGCCCGCGATCTCGACGCGGTCTACACCGGGAGCGTCGCCGAGGTGCGCGACGATCGCCTCGGCGATGGCGCGCGGAGCCTTATGGGCGAGCTTCGCGGAACGCATCGCGATGGTCGAGGAGAAGTCGCCGTTTGCAGGGTCTGCAGGACGTTCGATGCCCGTATCGGTCACATCGAACGCGGCGAGCTCGCCCGAATCCTGGGCGGCGGCGAGCGCCGCGCGGATAAGGGCATCAAGTTGTTCTTGCATGTGCTAGTCCCTTCCGGATCCGGAGCGCTCCTCCTGGGCGAGCTTGCCGCGGAACTTGGCAAGCCCGAGCTCGAGACCCACGGGATAGACCTGCGGGTTGAGGAAGCGCGTGATAGCGGGGTCGAGGTGCATGAGGGCATAGCGGCACCTCTCGCGCGATTCCGCGATGGTGGGCGGCTCGGCCGTGCGAACGCCGTCATGCACGATATGCTCCATGAGCTCGCGCGGCGTGCCGGCGAGCGAATAGGTGTAGTAGGCGTCGAGGATATCCTGCACCACGTTGCCCTCGCCCTCGGACACCGAATCGTCGATGATCATGTCGCCCATGGGGCAGTCGCTGTCGTCGTAGAAGCGCTTGATGTGCTGGATGCCGGGGATGGTGCGCTTGTAGGCGGCCTCGGAGAGCTTCATGACGGGATCCCAGGGCTCGTCGGGAGACGTCTTGATGGCGGAGAGCTTGTAGACGCCGCCGAGCGAGGGCTGCGGGTCGCAGGTCGCGAGCTTGGTGCCCACGCCGAAGGAGTCGATGGGCGCGCCCTGCGCGAGCAGCGACTGCACCAGATACTCGTCGAGATCGTTGGAGACGGAGATCTTGATGTAGGGAAGCCCCGCCTCGTCGAACGCCTTGCGCGCTGCCTTGGAGAGCTTCGCGAGGTCGCCGGAGTCGATGCGGACGGCGCTGAGGCGCTCGCCTACGGCCTCCATCTCCTTGGCGACGATGATCGCGTTCTCGATGCCCTGGTACACATCGTAGGTGTCGAGCAGAAGGCAGCAGTTCTTGGGGCTCGACTTCGCGAAGGCACGGAACGCCTCGAGCTCGGTGGGGAACGCCATGACCCATGAATGGGCATGCGTTCCGAACACGGGAATGCCGTAGAGCTTGCCGGCGAGGATGTTCGAGGTGGAGGAGCAGCCCGCGATGTAGGACGCGCGGGCGACGGCGAGGCCGCCGTCCGGTCCCTGCGCGCGGCGCAGGCCGAAATCGGAGACGGGGCGCCCCTCGGCCGCGCGCACCACGCGGGAGGCCTTGGTGGCGACGAGCGTCTGGAAGTTCACGAGGTTCAGGAGGGCGGTCTCGAGAAGCTGGCAATCGATGACGGGGCCCTCGACGCGAATCATGGGCTCGCGCGGGAAGACGATGTCTCCCTCGGGGATGGCCCACACGTCAACATGCATGCGGAAATCACGCAGATAGTCGAGGAAGCCCTTCTTGAACATGTCGCCGCCGCCCGGCGCCTTGAGGGAGGCGAGGTAGGCGATGTCCTCGTCGTCGAAGCGGAAGTTCTCGACGAGCTCGGCAACCTGCCCGATGCCGCAGGCGATGGCATAGCCGCCGCCGAAGGGGTTATCGCGGAAGAACGCGTTGAAGTTCGCCTGCGCATCCACCATGCCCGACTCCCAGAATCCCTGGGCCATGGTGAGCTCGTAGAGGTCGGTGTTGAGCGATACGTCAGTGGGTTTGGTCTGGTCGGTGAGTGACATGGTAACCTCGTATCCCTAGCTGCTCGGATGAACCTTACGGAAGAACGAAGATCAATGGCCGAAGACGGTCATGAGGATGAAGATGATCGCGATTCCCACGACGGCGACGATGACGACCTTCTGGCCCAGCGGCATGGAGAGATCGTCCTCATCCGGCTCCATCATCTTGCGGCCGCGCTCGCGGGCTTCCGCGATAGCGCGGTCATGCTCGGCTTCCTCGGCAGTGCGAGCCGCCTCGGCTTTGAGGGCCTCGAGCTCTGCACGCTCTGCAGCGGCCGCCTGGGCCTGCTCGCGCCTGGCCTTCTCGGCCCTGAGCGCCTCGAGCTCGGCACGTTCTTCATCCGAAAGCGCCTGCGTCGTGTCGGCCATGCATCCTCCTTCTGGAAAAAGACCTATCTTTTCAAGTCTATACCACTACGCTGGGATTCAACCGAGCTCGGGGCCGATAACCCCCGAATAATCAAAGGCGGGGACGAAGCTCTCGGATACCGTGCCCGACTCCTGCCACCACATGCGCTCGAACCCGAGATCGTCGGCATGGTCGAGCACGAGCTCGTACTCATCGGCCGTGACGGTGCGGGCGAGCTCTCCCCCGCGCTCCCGGCATCGGGCATTGGGCGTGTACTGGTTCATGACGGAGATGTCGACGTCGTTGCCGCAGATATCCCACACGCGGTCGAGCACGGCGCACGAATCGTCCGCATGGCCGGGCAGCACCAGATGCCGCACGATGATGCCGCGCAGCATGCGCCCGTCCTCGTCGGAGTCCGCCCCGCCCGCTGCGCGCAGCTGCGAGACCATGCGCTCGAGCGCCGAAGCGGCGACCTCGGGATAATCCCTCGCGCCGGAGAGGCGCCCCGCAAGATCCGGATCCGCATATTTGAAATCGGTGAGCCAGATGTCGATCGTGCCCGCGAGGGCGTCGACCATCTCGGCGAGCTCGTATCCCGAGGTGTTGCACACGATGGGGATCGAGAGGCCCGCATGGCGCGCCCGCGCGACGGCCTCTGCGACATGCGGGGCGAAGTGCAGGGGCGTGACGAGGTTCACGTTGAGCGCGCCGCGCTGCTCCTGCTCGAGCATCATCTGCGCGAGGCGCGCGGGGGTCACGGGCAGGCCCGCCCCCTCATGGGAGATCTCGTGGTTCTGGCAGAATACGCAGCGCAGGGAGCAGCCGGAGAAGAAGATCGTGCCGGAGCCCGCTTCTCCCGAGATGGGCGGCTCCTCCCAATAATGCAGGGCGCACCGTGCAACCATGAGCTGGGATGTCTCGCGGCAGACGCCGCTCTTGCCCGACGCACGGTCGATGCCGCACCTGCGCGGGCAGAGCTCGCAATGCGAATATGCGTTGAACGAGAGGTCCATATCGTCGTCCCGTCTTTCAGCACTGTTGGCCGATAGTGCTGAAACAGCGTTCCCTTCACCATCTTTTTGGAACTATCCGCCAACAGTGTCAAGCCTTGCGATAAGTCCAACAAAAAAGCGCCCCCGAGCGGGAGCGCCGTGAATTGTGGTGGAGATGAAGGGGTTCGAACCCTCGGCCTCGGCGTTGCGAACGCCGCGCTCTCCCAGCTGAGCTACATCCCCGATGGCTCTTTCGAGCAATAGGCATTTTCGCAATGATGCGCGTAAATGTCAATCGATATTTCGACCCCGGAGGGTAAATAATCCTACTGTCGCCTCCCGCGGAAGCGTTATGAACCCACCTTCCTAAGGTGGGCGTCCCGACCGCCGGTTCCAGCTTCCACAACAAGGGAGGATGCCTGTACTGTGAGCGGCCGTTCGGACTCCCCTGCAAACATTTGTCGGTTCACCCAGTTTGTTCCGCAGGAGGGCGACAACTCAACTATA
>CAMOLV010000145.1 GCA_946619045.1 uncultured Coriobacteriales bacterium
GCCCGCGCCGATGCGCGCGACCGCATCCTCGTCGGAGCGGGCGAACGTGCCGTCCACGCCCTGCGCGATGTCGGGGCTCTGCTCATGGATCATGTTGATGACGCCGCAGGTATCGCAGTCGAAGCCGTACTTGGCGCGGTCGTAGCCGATGCGACGCACCACATCGCGCGCGATCTTCTGCACGTCCACGTACGCCTGGGTGCGGATCTCGCCGGCAACGAGGATGGTGCCGGTGGTGACGAAGGTCTCGCAGGCGCAGCGCACGTTGTCGACGCATGCCGGGACGCCCGTGGGCGAGATGTACCCCTCGGATTCGAGGCGCGCCTCCTTGGCGAGGATCGCATCGAGGACCGCATCCGAGATCTGGTCGCAGATCTTGTCGGGATGGCCCTCGGTCACGCTCTCGGATGTGAAGTAATAGCTGGACGATGCCATGATCGGCTCCTTTCCGCGCTGTCGCGCACCAGGGGAGCAAACGAAAAGAGCTCCCGACCAGAGGGAGCCCGTGAAGCGCGTTCTCCCCGTCTTCCAGGCGGCCGCAGGGCTGCCTGCCGAGAATTGGCACCGTTCCCGGATGGGTGGTTGCCGGAGCATCGTAGGGCTCGGTCCCTCCGCTCTGCGCGCCGCCGCGCGGCGCCTCTTGACGAGTGACTCAACCATACGGCAACGCGCCGCTCTTTTCAACGTGCCGGCACCCCTCCTCCACAGCTTGACGACACGGCGGTGCCGCCATGTTCCACCTCGGTTACACCTCGCGCCGCGACGCCGAGGCTTGCGTACAATCGAATCGTTGCAAAACCTATTTCGAAACCGCATCGAGAAGGGAGCGGCCATGAAGGTCGGTTGCGTCAAAGAGATCAAGAACAACGAATTCCGCGTAGGCCTCACGCCCGACAACGTGAAGAGCTACGTCTCCGCAGGCCATGAGGTCCTCATCGAGCGCGGCGCCGGCGTGGGCTCGGGCTTCACCGACGTCGAGTACATCGAGGCCGGCGCGCACATGATCGACACCGCCGCCGACGTCTGGAACGCCTGCGACATGATGGTCAAGGTCAAGGAGCCCCTCCCCGAGGAGTACGGCCTCTTCCACGACGGCCTCATCCTCTACACCTACCTGCACCTCGCAGCCGACCGCGAGCAGATGGACGCCCTGCTCGCCGGCAACGTGAAGGCCGTCGCATACGAGACCCTCACCGAGTCGGACGGCAGCCTGCCGCTGCTCGCCCCCATGAGCCAGATCGCCGGCCGCCTCTCCCTGCAGGAGGGCGCCAAGTACCTCGAGAAGACCTTCGGCGGCGCGGGCGTGCTGCTCGCCGGCGTCCCCGGCACCCCGCGTGCGCACGTGGTCATCATCGGCGGCGGCACCGTGGGCGCCAACGCGGCGAAGATCGCCGTGGGCATGGGCGCCAACGTCACCGTGCTCGACATCTCGCTGAAGCGCCTGGAGCAGCTCGACGATATGTTCGGCGGCCGCGTGCAGACGCTCGTCTCGACCGACGTCAACATCGAGCGCGCCGTGCTGGACGCCGACCTCGTCATCGGCGCCGTGCTCATCCCCGGCGGCTCCACGCCCAAGCTCTTCAAGAAGGCCTACCTCAAGGAGATGCGCCCGGGTTCCGTGTTCGTCGACGTCGCCATCGACCAGGGCGGCTGCGGCGAGGCGAGCCATGTGACCACCCACGACGACCCCATCTTCATCGAGGACGGCGTCGTCCACTACTGCGTGGGCAACATGCCCGGCGCCGTCGCCCGCACCTCGACGATCGCCCTGACCAACGCCACGCTGCGCTACGGCCTCGAGATCGCCGCCAAGGGCCTCGAGCAGGCCGTCAAGGACAGCCCCGCCATCGCGAGCGGCGTCAACACCTATGCCGGCAAGGTCACCTGCAAGAACCTCGCCGACAGCTTCGACGACGTCGTCTACACGGATATCGCCGAGCTGGTCTAGACGCCATGAACTTAGCCCAAGCACTCGAGATAGCCGGTGCGATCTCGCTTCCCGGCTTCTTCGCGGATGAAGCAGCATTGAACCAGGAGCGCCTCCAGAACGAGGAGGCGCTCGCCCTGCTCGTCGAGACCTGGCGCGATGCCCCGCTCGGTCAGGAGCCCTTCTCGTTCGACATGGTCCTGCGCCTCGCCGACAAGAACCGCGCGGTTTGCGATGCCATCGGCGCCGACAAGCTCCGCGACGTCTCGAGCCCTCTGCTCAGCCGCGGCCTCTCGACCTTCGACCTCTGCAACGCCGTCGCCTGGCTTCAGAAGCGCCCCGTCGAGGAGGTCGTCAAGGCGGCCGGCCCCGATGCGCGCGACCTCGCCGTCGTCTATACCGAGGCGCCCGTCTCGGGCACCGTATGCGGCTTCGACATCGAGACCACGAGCAAGGACCCCGCCCGCGGATACATCGTGAACGCGGGCATCGCCCTCATGGAGCTCGCGCCCAAGGCCAAGCCCCAGAGCGCCTATGCGGCGTATTTCGGCATTCCCGACCTGTATGCCGAGAAGGGCGTGCCCCTCGAGGACATCCACCACATCTCGTGGAAGGATGTCGCCGGGAAGATCCCGTTCCGCGAGAACACCGTGATGCACGAGGCGCTGCTCACGGCGTTCACCACGGTGCCGCTCGTGGCGCATAACGCCGCGTTCGAGGACACCTGGCTCACCTTCAACCTCCCCGGATACGCGCAGGCCCGCAAGGAGGGCCGCATCGTCATCATCGACTCGCGCGATATCTGCCGGCGCCTCGACCCCGAGGTGCGGACGCTCCCCCGCGAGTCGAGCCCCGCATCGCTCGAGAACTGGGCGCGCCGCCGCAAGACCCTCAAGAAGGGCCAGGCCGAGAAGCACCTCGGCCTGGACGATGTGAAGCTCATGCTGAAGACCATGCAGGCGGAGTTCAAGAAGCGCAAGCTCTTCCCCGGGATGCGCGACGAGTAGAGCATTCCGGCGCGCGCTTCATATAGCTAAACGAAAACGGGCCGTCCGCATCGAGGCAGACGGCCCGCAATCATACGGTTGGAGATCCGCTACTCCTCGCTCTCCTCATAGATGCGGATCGCCTCGAGGCCCTTCTCGGTGGCCGCGCCGGTCATCACCATCATGAGATACTCGCGCACGGGCGTCTCGAGGGCAGCGGGATCGTCGTTCGACACCGATCCGAGCGCCGTGTAGATGCAGGCGCCGGCGATGGCGTTGGCGGTGAGACGGCTGTTGAGCTCGGGCTTGAGCAGACCCAGCTCGCGCGCCTCATCGAGATAGCGAACGAGCAGCTCGAGGACGCGGGAGAAGGTCCCCTCGCCGAGCGCATCGCCCGAGACGGAGACGAAGAGCTCCTCGACCATGGCGAACACGAGCGGGCGCTCGCGGCGGATGCACTCGACCAGCGTGAGGACGATCTCGTAGATCGCCTCGAGGGGCGTGGTGGTGGATGCGACGGCGCTTTCGATGGAATCGGCGAGATCGCCGATGACCTGATCGAAGATGGCGTCCATCAGATCGGCCTTATCGATGAAGTAGTAGTAGAGCGCTCCCTTGGAAAGATCGCACCGCTCGGAAATCTCGTTCATCTGGAAGTCGGTTGAACCGCGCTCAGAGATGAACTCCGTCGCAGACTGCATGATCCTAGCCCTGGTGGCTTGGCTCTTACGGGAGTTCTTTGCAGGAACCTCGGTCTTGCGGATACGAGCAGACATGACGTCATCCCCCTTCGTAAGGGCCGCTTCCTGCACAGTTTAACATGTAAACGAGGGATTATCTGCAAAGACAGAAAATAACATTTTAGTCGAATATTGACAGAAGGTCAGTATAAATTTCTGACTTTTTGTCAAATTTTTCTCAAACGGCATTTTGTGCGCATGCGGTGGCAGCAGGCTCGCGGGTATATACTTATGCACGCCGTGCCAAAGCACGAAAACCGCACGTATATCGTTAGGAGTCATCTCGTGTCAACGCAAACCCCCGTGCGCGTACGCTTCGCGCCATCCCCTACCGGAAAGCTCCATATCGGCGGCGCACGCACCGCAATCTATAACTGGGCGTTCGCCCGCGCCATGGGCGGAACCTTCATCCTGCGCATCGACGACACAGATCCTACACGTTCCACGGATGAGAACACCCAGATCATCCTCCGCGCCATGCGTTGGCTCGGCCTCGATTGGGACGAGGGTCCCGAGGTCGGCGGCGACTTCGGCCCCTACTGGCAGACGGAGTGCCTGCCCATCTACCGTGAGGCCGCCATGCGCCTCGTCGCCGAGGGCAAGGCCTACTACTGCTTCTGCAGCCCCGAGAAGCTCGAGGCCGACCATGCCGCCGCCGTGGCGCGCAAGGACCCGTTCCAGGGCTATCAGCGCACCTGCCGCAACATCGACCCCGCGGAGGCGCAGGCGCGCGTCGACGCCGGCGAGCCCTACACCATCCGCATCAAGGTGCCCGAGGACCGCGGCGACGTCGTGGTGCACGACGCCGTCCACGGCGACGTGGTCTTCAACGCCAAGGAGCTCGACGACTTCATCATCTTCCGCTCCGACGGCACCCCC
>CAMOLV010000146.1 GCA_946619045.1 uncultured Coriobacteriales bacterium
CGGCTCTGCGCATATTGGCGCTCCTGCTCGGAGAGAACCGCCTGCAACGTGTCGCGCTCTGCCTGCGTGCGCCTGGTCACCAGCAGCTGGAACTCCATGGTGAGCGTGAAGATGCAGGCAAGGCCGTGGAAGATGCGCAAAAACACCATGGCGCCCACGGCGATGCCCTGCTCGACGAGCCACTTGATGACCAGGTCGAACCCTATGATCACGAGGATGACCACGGCCATCATCGCGATCATCGAACGGTCCTCGATGCGCTCGAGCCCATCGCGCCGGAGATACCGCGTGATGAGCAGATAGGCGGCAAGATAGACAGCTGCGGTGCAGAGCGCGGAGATGCCCAGGCGCTCGGGGGAGTTGAACGTCTCGGAACGAGGGCTCGCACCTCCCATGAGCGCCCACACGAGCTCCACGGTCCCCGATGCGAGGTTTTGCACGGTATAGCCCGCCGAACAGCAGAACAGCGCTGTCCAGATGTTCGTATCGTAGACGGCGAGCACCGCCCCCACGAATGCGATGAGCAGCAGCGAGAAGGTCAGGAGCTGGCCTACGAAAAACCAAGCGCCCGACATCGCGGAAGAGGGGAGAAGCACGGCAACGGCAAGCAGGAGGTAGACCGCCAACATGCCGATGAGCGATGCCGGGATGCGCGCCTTGGCTCCATCGCGCAGGGGAAGGGGCGCGGTGACGAGCAGGATGCCCAGCACGATGCGACCAACGGACAGCGCCATGACGAACAGCGCATATGCCGCCGAGGAAACGGGCATCACATGCTCCTGCCCACATAGGCGTTGAGCGCCTCGAGCGCCTCCTTGCGGCACCCGCGGCTGAAGAAGAGCTCCTCTCCGCTCGAGAGCACCACCGATCCCTGCCGGATGAGCCTCACGTGCGCCATATTCGCGAGGCAGCTCGACGAGACGCGCACGAAATCGGCACCCAGCTCATCGCCCGCTGCCTTGATCGAGCCGCGCAGGCGTAGCGGAGCCTCGAGGCCGTCGACGTGGTAGTAGAGGTCGTGGTGCAGGATATCGACATAGACGATGTCGCGCACCGATACCACGCGGGAGCCGTCGGCCGTGGGCAGCGTGATTGTCGTCCCCACGCGCTTGCGCAGCTGCCGCATGGCGCGGTCCATGCGCAGCGCGAAATCGTCGTAGGTGACGGGCTTCACGATGAAGTCGAGCGCATCGACCGCATAGCCGTGCACCGCGTACTGCGCAAGATTGGTCACGAAGATGAGCAGCGTCTCCCCATCGCGCTCGCGAAGCGCCTCCGCTGCCTCCATGCCGTTCATGCCCGGCATATCGATGTCCATGAAGATGAGGTCTGCCGAAGGCTGCTTGGCATCGAATTCCACCGCGCTCGCCATGACCTCGACGGCGAACTGCTCGTCATGCTCGCCGCTGTAACGGGCAAGCTGCGCACGGAGGTTATCCGACTCCGCGGGCGTGTCCTCGACGATGAGAATCCGGTACATAAGGCGTTTCTCCGCAACCGATTACGTCATGGCGCCCTGCAGGATAAGTCAAAGGCGCCGTTTCGAACCACTGTATCAAATACCATCGCGCGTGAGGAGTAGCAAATGCCCGGCATGATGCCGGGCGATACGGGAAGGAAGATAGCATGGCAAAAGACCCCAACAAGCCGGTGAGGCGCCCGAGCAGGATCCTGCTCTGGCTGCTCTCGATCATCATGATTCCGTTCGTGGCCGTCCTCGTGCTCACGACCACGGTTGCGCGACCCTACTTCGCCATGGTGAACGGCATCATCGCCCCCAACCTCTCCACCGAGGAGAACCGCGCGGAGCCGCGCGCCATGACCCAAGAGGTCGAGAGCGAGGCCATCGTGATGCTCGAGAACAACGGCACGCTGCCGCTTGCTCCGGGCTCCAAGATCAACGTCTTCGGCGTGGGCGTGGAGCAGTTCACCTACGGCGGCACCGGCTCCGGCGCCGCCGATGAGAGCGTCAACACGAGCCTCATGCAGGGCCTGCGCAACGCGGGCTTCGAGGTCAACGAGGACCTCGCCTCCTGGTACAAGGAGAACACCCCCGAGAAGATCGATATGGGCATGGTCGGCACCGACTGGAACCTCTACGAGATTCCGCAGTCCACCTATCCCGCAGACCTGCTCGCCGGCGCGAAAGACTTCTCCAACACCGCCATCGTCGTGATCACCCGCCGCTCCGGCGAGGGCGCGGACCTGCCCATGGACATGGCCGCCTACGAGGGCTCCGAATCCGGCCGCTCCTATCTCGAGCTGACGCCCGACGAGGAGGACCTGCTCGCTATGGCCAAGGCCGACTACGACAACGTCATCGTGCTCATCAACGCCGCCAACGCCATGGAGCTCGGCTTCCTCGAGGACGAGGGCATCGATGCCGCGCTCTGGGTGGGCACGCCCGGATCGACCGGCACCAACGCCATCGGAGACGTGCTCTGCGGTGCCGTGAACCCCTCCGGCCGCCTGATCGACACCTATCCGTACGAGGTCGAGTCCGCCCCCAGCTACTACGCCATGGGCGCCTTCGACTACACCAACGTGTTCTACGGCAATGCGGGCCTCGGCGGCAGCTCCGAGACCGGCGACAACCTGCCCTACCACTTCGTCGATTACGTCGAGGGCATCTACGTGGGCTATCGCTACTACGAGACCGCCGCTGCGGATGGCTACATCGACTACGACGCCACCGTGCAGTATCCCTTCGGCTACGGCATGAGCTACACCACCTTCGAGAAGACCATCGAGTCCTTCTCCGCCACCGGCGACGCCGTGACCGTGCGCGTGAACGTCACCAACACCGGCAGCGTTGCCGGCAAGGATGTCGCGCAGGTCTACGTGAACGCCCCCTACACCGCGGGCGGCATCGAGAAGGCCGAGGTCGTGCTCGCGGGCTTCGCCAAGACCAAGCTCCTCGAGCCCGGCGAGAGCCAGACCGTCGAGATCACCTTCAACAAGGAGGACATCGCCTCCTACGACTATGCGGGCATCAAGGCCGAGGGCGGCGCCTACGTGCTCGAGGCCGGCACCTACGAGGTGCGCCTGCAGAACAACAGCCACGACATGATCGATGCCCGCACCTTCGTCGTCGGCAAGGACATCATCTACAACGATGCCAACGACGGCAAGCGTTCGAGCGACCTCGTGACCGCCGTCAACCGCTTCGACGACATGAGCTACGGCGACAACCTCACCTACGTCTCCCGCGCCGACTGGGCAGGCACCATGCCCACCGAGCGCCGCGCCTCCGGCATCGAGGCCACCGACGAGCAGATCGCCATCATCACCGACGCTACCGTCGACAACCCCGACGTCGAGGACATCGTCGTGGCCAACCACGGCCTCAAGCTCGCCGATATGAAGGGCGTCGCCTACGACGATCCCAAGTGGGATGAGCTCATCGAGCAGGTCTCCGTCAACGAGATGGCCTTCCTCGTGCAGACCAGCGGTTGGATGAATGCCGCTGTGCCCAGCGTGGGCAAGCCCCACGTGATCGACTCCGACGGCCCCAACGGCGCCAACCTGGTGCTCGGCAACCTGGGCGGCAACCAGTACACCGGCCAGTCCATGCTCGGCGCCACCTGGAACACCGAGCTCGTCTTCCGCATGGGCGAGGTCTTCGGAGCCGAGGCCCACGAGATCGGCGTGGGCGGCCTCTACGCTCCCGCGTGCAACATCCACCGCAGCCCGTTCGCCGGCCGCAACTACGAGTACGTCTCCGAGGACGGCTTCCTCTCCGGCGCCATCGTCGAGGCCGAGATCCGCGGCATCCAGAGCAAGGGCGTCTACACCTACCTCAAGCACTTCGCCCTTAACGATCAGGAGACCAACCGCGACAACGGCGGCCTCGTGACCTGGGCAAACGAGCAGGCAATGCGTGAGATCTACCTCAAGCCCTTCGAGATGGGCGTGAAGCTCGGCCACACGCTCGGCATCATGAGCTCGTTCAACCGCATCGGCGCCGTGCCTGCCGCCGAGAGCTACCCGCTGCTCACCGAGGTGCTCCGCGAGGAGTGGGGCTTCCAGGGCGCCGTCATCACCGACTGCGTGATGGCTGCCACCACCTGCGACTTCGACCGTGCGCTGCGCGCCGGCAACGACCTCGAGCTCTCCTTCGGCTCGCTGCCCATCTTCGCCGGCCTCGACGATTCCACGCTCAAGACGCCCGCCGGCCATCAGGCGCTGCGCCAGGCCACGAAGAACATCCTGTTCATGACCGTGAACTCCGACGCCATGGCCGTGGGCACCACCGGCCCGTATCCGCTGCAGCTTGGCCTTTACGGCATCTGCCTCGTGCCCATCGCCCTCTTCGTGTGGTATCTCGTGCGCCGTCACAAGAAGATGGTCAAGTGGCGCGCCCAGCAGGCAGCTGCGTAAACACGCCTAGATAGTCCCTTCCCAAGGAGGCCCCGTCGGATTCGCCCGGCGGGGCCTTTCATGAACGAATGCCCTGCCGCTTTGTTCAAAAATGAACGAATGCCCTGCCGCTTTGT
>CAMOLV010000147.1 GCA_946619045.1 uncultured Coriobacteriales bacterium
TGCCGCCGAACTGGCCCACGAAGGCCGGCGCCACGATGGCGATGACCTCGTTGCCGTGCGTGATCGACCAGATGACCTGGCCGAGCTGGCTCTTGTCGGCGATGGCGCCGAAGGGGCAGTTCACCAGGCACTGCCCGCAGCTCACGCACTTCTCGTAATCGATGTCGGCGCGGCCGTGGTCGTCGCTTCCGATGGCGTGCATGCCGCAGGCCTCGGCGCACGGGCGCTCGTGGTGGTGGATCGCCTCGTACGGGCAGGTCTTGGCGCAGAGCCCGCACTTGATGCACTTCTCCTGGTCGATGAAGGCGCGCTTGTTGACGAAGGTGATAGCGCCCTTGGGGCAGATCTCGCGGCACGGGTGCGCGAGGCAGCCCTGGCAGGCGGACGAGACCTCGAACACGTTGTCCTTGCAGGCGTTGCACGCGAACTTGATCACGTTGATGAGCGGCGGCCGGTAGTACGTATCGGTGACCGTGGCGCTGCGCAGGCCCTCGGAGATGCGCACGGGGCGGTCGAGGTCCTGCAGGTCCATGCCCATGGCCAGGCGGATGCGCTCCGAGATGATGGCGCGCTCGAGGAAGATGCTCTCGCGGTAGGTGGCCTCGGTGCCCGGGAGGATCTCGTAGGGCAGCTCGTCGACGCACTGGTCGACGAACGAGGTCACACCGGGGCCCTTGTACTCCCCCGCCTCGTAGCAGATGCGCGCGACCTCGCGGAACACCTTTCGGCGGATCTCGGACAGGTTGGTGTAGACACCGCGCATGGTATCGGGCACGGCATCCTCCTCTCGAATTCGGTTCTTGCAGCGATCGAAAGCCGGTTGCTAATGATTCAGTATGGACCATTCGTGGCCGCGGGGCACGGCGAAGTCGCCGAAGCGCCTCGGCCAGGCGGTGCGCAGCAGGAGCTCCTCGCCGGTGACGGGATGCTCGAGACGCTCCTCGAGCGCATGCAGCATGAGGCCGGATCTGCCGGCGGGCCCCTGGTAGAGCGCATCGCCCACGATGGGATGGCCGATCGACGACAGGTGCACGCGGATCTGATGGCGGCGCCCGGTCAGAAGCTCCGCCTCCACGAGCGTCGCGTTGCCGAACACCCCGAGCGGGCGCACGATGGTGGCGCTGGGCTTGCCCGTCTTGGAGACGCGCATCCTGCGCGCGTCGTGGCGGTCGCGGCCGATGGGCTGCTCGATGGTGCGCTCCCCGCCCGCGAGCCTGCCGGCGACCAGCGCGATGTAGCGCTTGCGCATGGCATGGCCCGCCACCAGCGCATCGAGCGCGGGCTGCACGGATTTGTCGAGCGAGAAGAGCACGAGCCCCGTGGTCTCGGCGTCGAGGCGCTGCACGGGCTGCGCGTCCGCGATACCCGTGAGCTCGCGCACCTCGTCGGCGAGGGTGCGCGCGCCGGTGCCGTCGCCGTGGACGATGATGCCCGCCGGCTTGTCGACGGCCAGAAGATACGAATCCCGATAGACTATCGCCGAATCGTCGAGCACCCCGCGCACCTCCCCTCATCCGTCGCGGTATAGTAGAAAGCGGTAACCGCAGCACATCAATCGTAGCCCAAGCGGGCCGAGGAGCGAACATGGATCAAACGCCGCACGCGTCCGAGGAGAACAGCAACCTCGACAACCTCCCCACCATCGACACGCCGCAGCTCACGCCCGTCGGCGCCCTCGATGCCGACGACGCAGAGAGCGCGGCCGCCTATCAGAGCCTCATGCGCCACCGCAAGGAGCGCCGCCGCAAGAAGATCATCCGCGTCTGCATCGTGCTCGGCGTGATCGCCGCCATCGCGGTGTTCGGCCTGGTCCGCAACCTGCTGTCGAACGCAGGCGGCGATGCGGGCGAGGCCGCCATCCCCACCGAGTTCGTCTACCGCGACGACTTCCGCGAGTCCATCTCGGGCACCGGCAACGCCAAGCCGCTCGAGCAGGTCACCGTGGCGGCGGACCTCACAGGCGAGGTCATCTCCGTCGATGTGGCCGTGGGCGATGTCGTGTTCAAGAGCCAGCAGCTCATGACCATCAAGAACGACAGCCTCGACACCGACGCCGACGAGGCGTGGTTCAAGTACAAGGAGGCCGAGGCTGCCGAGGACGCCGCGCAGACCGAGCTCAACTACGTGTGGGGCACGAGCGACGACCAGGCCGAGCGCGACCGCGTCTACATCGCGCTCATGCGCGCCCGCGCCGCCACCCAGGCCGCCTACGACGCCTACGAGCAGGCCGCGACCAGGGCGCACGACCGCACCGTGCGCGCGCCCATCGACGGCACCGTGATCTCGCTGGGCGGCGTCGCCGTGGGCCAGCAGCTCGGAGCCGCAACAACCCCCGAAGGCCAGGGCCAGACGCCCTCCGCCGCGCCAACCGGCATCCAGCTCGCCGACCTCTCGAAGATGTCCGTCTCGATCGAGGTCAACGAGATCGACATCACCAAGGTCGCCGTGGGCCAGCACGCCACCGTGACCTTCTCGGCCCTCCCCGGCGTCGAGTCCGAGGCGACCGTATCCGAGATCGCCACGCTCTCGTCGGGCGGCGACGGCGGCTATTACGGCGGCAACGTCACCTACACCGTGACGCTGCTCATCGAGAACCCCGACCCGCAGCTCAAGCCCGGCATGACCGCGAGCGCGCGCATCGACGTGCAGTACCTGCCCGGCGTGCTCATCGTCCCGACCAGCGCGCTCATGACCGACGACGGCGAGAACTACTACGTGATGGTCGTCGACCCCGAGACCCGCGAGGCGGTGCCCTACACCGTGACCGTGCTCGCCGAGGGCTCGACCACCGCCGCCGTCGAGGGCAACATCACCGAGGGCGACGAGGTCCAGACCGGGTTCGCCTGGAGCGGCGACGAGGGCGCCGAGTACGAGTCGGGCGGGATGGTGATGTTCTAGCCATGGCCCTGCCCGTCATCGACATCAGGCACATCCACCGCTTCTACGAGACGGAGGCAGGCCTCACGCATGCCCTGCGCGGCGTGTCGCTCACCGTGGACCGCGGCGAGTTCCTCGCGATCATGGGCCCGTCCGGCTCGGGCAAGTCCACGCTCATGAACATCCTCGGCTGCCTCGACTCCCCCACCTCGGGCACCTACCGCCTCGAGGGCGTCGAGGTGAGCTCGCTCGACGACGATGACCTCGCCGAGATCCGCGCCACGCGCCTGGGATTCGTGTTCCAGTCGTTCAACCTGCTGCCGCGCGCCACGGTGCTGCGCAACGTGATGCTTCCGCTCGTCTACTCCGACGTGCCCCGCGCCGAGCGCGAGTGGCGCGCCTGGAAGGCCCTGAAGTCGGTCGACCTGCCCGAGGAGTACTACGAGCACAAGTCAAACGAGCTCTCGGGCGGCCAGATGCAGCGCGTCGCCATCGCCCGCGCCCTCGTGAACGACCCCGCGCTCATCCTCGCCGACGAGCCCACGGGCAACCTCGATTCCGCCACCAGCGAGATGGTGCTGCAGACCTTCGCGCGCATGAAGGAGCGCGGCAAGACCATCGTCCTCATCACGCACGACCCCGAGGTCGCCGCCTGGGCCGACCGCACGGTTCATATCCGCGACGGAAGGCTCCTCACCGACGAGCAGGAGCGCGCCTTCACCGCACGTCACGAGCGGAAGGGGGCGACCACATGAGGGTGGGCGATCTGATCCGCGAGACGGGCTCCGCGCTCGACTCCAACCGCGGCCGCAGCCTCCTCACGGTGCTCGGCATCGTCATCGGCATCGCCGCCGTCATCGCCATGACCGCGCTCATCGACGGCGTGAAATACGCGCTCGTGGGCCAGCTCGGCCTCAACCGCGCACGTCTCGTCTACATCAACTGCTGGACGCAGTACGGCAGCGTCACGGTCAACGACCTCGACAAATGGGAGCGAGACCTGCCCGAATACGAGTTCATCACGGGCACGGCCTACGGCTGGGGCGACATGACCGCCGGCGCCAACAGCTCGAACGGCCAGATCATGGGCACCTACCCCGAGTTCTTCGACGCCATGGGCATCAACCTGGTCGAGGGGCGCTTCTACACCGAGCGCGAGGTCGACAAGGGCTCGCTCGTCATCGTGATCGACGAGACCACCGCCCGCACGCTCTTCGGCGCGGAGGGCGATGCGCTGGGCAAGGCCATCAAGATCGGCAACTACGAGTTCGAGGTCATCGGCGTGACCGAGGCATCGCAGGCGACGTCGAACACCTCCTACATGCCCTTCTCCACGCTCAACACGCGCGTCAACAACTACGAGAGCGTCGACCAGATCCTGGGCTATGCGCGCGAGGACGTCGACCCCGAGGAGGTCGCCGAGAAGACCGACGCGTACCTGCGCAAGACCTACGCCATCGACGAGGAGGAGGGCAACGGCTACGTGTACGTGTACACGATGGCGTCGGTCACGCGCCAGCTCGACTCCACGATGCTGTCGTTCCAGCTGCTCATGACCGCCGTGGC
>CAMOLV010000148.1 GCA_946619045.1 uncultured Coriobacteriales bacterium
GGTTGACACTTCTGCTCGTAGTGTAGTTGTCAACTTTTCCGAAAAGTTGACAACTACACTACGAGCAGAAGTGTCAACCTTGGACAGACGGCTTGGGTCAGATCTCCTCCATGTGCGAGGTGACCAGCGCATACCACTCGTCCACATTGGCCTGGTTGTAGACCTCCGCGGTCTCGTAGGTGACCTCGCCGCCGTAGCCCTCGGAATAGCCGCGCACGAAGTCGCGGATGGCCGTCTCCCAATCGGGCCACGAGGCGTCGCCCCAGCCCCAGGCGTTGTAGGCGAGGAAGCAGTTCTCGCCCGAGCCGCTCTCCACGCGGGCGATGGCGGGGGCGATCCGCGGGTCCACGCCGTAGTCGTATGCGGCATAGGCGAACACCATGCCGTAGCCCTCGAGCGGGTATCCCTCGTTGAAGGCGTCGATGCGCGGCGCCCAGGCCTCGGCGAACTCCTCGCGCTCGCGAGCCTCCTCGCTGGACTGCTCGACGACCACCGGCGCGTCGACCGCATCGCGCGATTCCGGGGCGGCGGTCTCCTCGGCGCCCGTGCACCGCGACAGGATGGCGACGATCACGAGGATGACGGCGAGAATGGCCAGCGCAAGGAGGATGTTGCGCTCCTTGCCTGCAATCGGAGAGGAACGGACGGGTTCGCGGGGTGTGCCGCGGCGTTTGGCCATGCTTCCTCCTTTCCGATCGTCTGCCTGTACCATGACAGGGGGACAGGTTTGCTGTCAAGTATTGGACAAAGGACCTGTCACGTCACGAGCCGAGCATCTTGCGGATGCGGGCAAGGCCATCGCAGAGCGCGTCGATGTCGTCCTTCTCGTTGTAGGGGGCGACGGAGGCGCGGACGGTGGAGTCCACGCCGAGGCTCCTGAGCGCGGGCTGCGCGCAATGATGCCCCGACCGCACCGCCACGCCCAGCTTATCGAGCATGAACGCGACGTCGAACGCGGATGCCCCCGCGAGCTCGAACGACACGATGGAGCTGCGCAGCTCCGGATGCCCCAGAACCGCGACGCCGTCCAACGCCTCGAGCCGCTCCACAGCGTAGGCGGTCAGCTCCCGCTCGTGGGCGCGCATCTCGTCGAGGCCGTTCTCCTCGAGGTAGGAGATCGCCGCATCGAGCCCGATGATGCCGGAGATGTTGGGCGTGCCCGCCTCGAGGCGGTAGGGGAGCGCGCCGAATGTCGTCTCCGAATCGCCCACCGTGCCGACCATGCCGCCGCCGAAGCGCGAGGGTGCGAGGCTTTCGAGCAGGTCCCGTCTTCCGTAGAGCACACCCGTGCCGGTGGGACCGAGCATCTTGTGCGCGGAGAACGCGTAGAGATCGATGCCGGATGCCGAGGCGTCCATGCCCTCGTGCAGGATACCCTGCGCGCCGTCGGCCACGGCGATCGAGCCAAAGCGGTGCGCCAGCGCCGCGACGTCCGTCACCGGCACGACGGTGCCCGTGACGTTCGAGACCTGCGTGACGGCGACGACCTTCACCGTGTGTCCAGCGAGCAGGGCCTCGAGCTCGGAGAGCGACAGCCTGCCGTCATGCGAGCGCCAGATCAGGAACTCGGCGCCACGCTCCGCGCACAGGCGCTGCCAGGGGACGAAGTTCGAATGATGCTCGAGGTCGGACACCACGACTGCCGTGCCGGGCTCGATGATGTCCGAGAGCCCTCGGGCGACCATGTTGAGGCTGTCCGTCGCACCGTCCGTGAAGACGACCTCCTCGGGATGCGCCGCTCCGATAAAGGCGGAGACGTGCGAACGCGCGCGCTCCAAGGCGCCGGTGGCCCGCTCGCTCAGGTAATGCACGCCACGGTGGACGTTGGCGTGCTCGTGCGCATAGTAGCCCGCGATGCGATCGCGCACCTGGCGCGGCATCTGCGTCGTGGCGGCATTGTCGAGATAGACGAGCGCATGCCCGTGGACCGTGTCATCGAGGATCTCGAAATCCCGACGCCATTTACCAGCCATATGCGGATCTCCCATCTTGGACCCAAACGATGCGCGATACAATCATTTCAACAAAACGATAGTGCAAGTCGGCAGGTCGAAGCATGAACTCGAAGCAAATCAGCTGCTTTCTCGAAGCCGCTCGCTGCGGTTCGTTCACGACTGCGGCGAAACGCCTCTACATCTCGCAGCCCGCTTTCAGCAGGAACATCTCCCAGCTGGAGGAGGAGCTCGGCCTGGCGCTCTTCCGCCGCAACTCCTTCCACGGCATCGACCTCACCGAGTCGGGTTCGATCATGGCCGAGGCGTTCGCGGCGACGCAGGCTGAGATCGACGCCGCGATCGGGCGGGCCCGCGAGCTCGAACGGCAGCGCCGCGTGCGCCTGTCGCTTGGCCTGCTCGAAGGGCAGCTGCTCGACGACGGCCTCTCCGACATCTTCTCGAGGCTCCGCATCACCTATCCCAACCTGAGCGTCAGCATCGTGCGCGATACCTACAGCGCCTTGATGAACGCCCTGTCGGCGGGGGAGATCGACCTCGTGTGCATGCCCGACTGGCAGCTGCGCGGCGTTGCCGGCCTCGAGGTGGTTCCCCACGCCCTGCTCGAATCGATCCTCGTCGCCCCCAAGCGCCTCGTCAGCGCGCCGGAGCCGCGCACGTACTCGATGGCGGAATTCGCCGACCTCACCTTCGTGTCGGTGGACGTCGAGGGCCATGAGGCCATCGCCGCGCTGCTCGATGACCTGTTCGCGTCGGTCGGGATCAGCCCCAAGGTCGTTCTCGCCAAGAGCCTGCGCGAGCAGATCGAGATGGTCGAGATGGGCGACGGTGCCATCCTGATCAACCCCTACAACTACATCTGCTACAGCCCCAACGTGTGCTGCTTCAAGGTTGCCGAGCTGCTGCCTCAGCCCTTCTCGCTGGCCTGGCGCAAGGACCGTATGCCCGAGAGCGTCACGCTCCTGCGCCCGTTCCTCGAGAATCCCTGCAAAAGCTGACGATCGAGCTCGCGATCGACCTGATACCCAGCTGCCGCGTGTCCGAGAAGTGCTCGGCGATGCCCAGCTCGTCGAGGAAGTCGATGTCGCTCTGGGCGATCTCCTCGAGCGGGACCCCGTTGAACAGCTCCTGCATGATGTAGAGGATCCCGCGGATGATGAGGGTGTCGGAGGTCGCGCGCATGGAGAAGACCCCATCATGCGCATCGAGGGCGAGCCAAACCTGCGACTGGCAGCCGCTCTGCAGGTTCTCATCCACCATGAGGTCGGGCTGGTCGGGGCTCACGTAGGCCGAGAGCTCAACCAAAAACGAGTACTTCGTGAACTCGTCGTCGAAGGCGTCGAGCTCCGCGCGGATCTCTCTCAAGCGCTCTGCGAGCATGATTTCTTCTCCTGGATGATGCGGGCGAGCTCGTCGGTGGTCTCGATATCGGCGGTGTTCACGGGCGGGTACGCGAAGTCGAAGTGCTTCGAGAGCGCCATGAACAGCAGCACCTTCTTGGTCATGTACGAGCTGGTGGCGCCGCAGTGGCGGCTCACGTCGAGCAATGTCATCTCGTTGGGGTTGAGCCGTCCGGCTTTGGCCACGCTGAGCTGGGCGAGCTCGTTGAGGTCGTGCGTTGCAGGCGGTTCCTCCTCGTCGTCGAGGAGGAACTTGCACAGCACGTAGCGGTGGATGCTCTCGGCGAAGGCGGCGGGGTCGGCCTCGCCGAGGTCGCCCCACCGCCCGAGCTCCGCGTTGGCATGGGCGTCCGCGACGGCGAGCCTCTTGATGATGCCGGTCTTATCCAGAATGGCCAAAACCAGGACCTCCTCTCAAGGCCCGCCGCGCGGGCTGGCTAACTTAGCAGGCGAGCACCTCGAGGCCGAGGACGCGGCCGAGCTCGCACATCTCATCGTAGTAGTCGCCGTAGACGAACGGCACGTGGTTGCCCACGTAGATCTGGGCATTGTAGAACTTCTGGGTGTCGGCGACGCTGAAGAGCACGCCGTGCGTGCAGTTGTCCATGTCGTAGCCGAAGCCCGCGGTGATGGTGCCGCGCGAGACGAGGAGCTTGTCGCAGTTGGGGCTGAAGCGGCACATGGTGATGACCTGGCCGGCATCCTTGTCGAAGTCGCGGCGCATGGTCACGCCGAAGCCGCTGTAGGCGAACGGACGGATCGAGAAGCGCGCGTCCTCCTCGTCGAAGCCCTTCATCTTGCGGTTGCCCACGGAGTGCTGGGTCATGACGATGTTGGGCGTGCCGCGCAGCGCATCCCACTTCTCGGCGCCCACGTGGTCCTTGGAGAAGTGCTGCACGTAGCCGTCCTCGGTGAGCGTGCCGTCGGGGAGCGTGAGCACCGCGGTGTTGCCCATGTAGGAGGGCTTGGAGGCGATGGCCTGCAGCGCCGCCTTGGAGACGGCCGCGGCGATGTCGTACTCGCATGCGGAGGGGATGCCCTGCTCGTTGTTGAGCGAGTGGGTGATGCAGAAGGTGAAGCGCTCCTTGT
>CAMOLV010000149.1 GCA_946619045.1 uncultured Coriobacteriales bacterium
GCGGCTCTTGCGCTCGGGGCCGGCCATGACGCGCTCCATGGCCTCCTCGACCTCGCCCTTGCCGATCTTATCCTTGTGCCTGCGCGCGGCGAGCAGCGCGGCCTCGTTCATGAGGTTGGCGAGGTCGGCGCCGGTGAATCCGGAGGTCAGGCGCGCGAGCCGTGCGAAATCGATGTCGTCCTCGAAGGGCTTGCCCTTGGCATGGACCTCGAGGATCTTCTGGCGCCCGCCCACATCGGGGCGGTCGACGGTGATCTGGCGGTCGAAGCGGCCCGGGCGCAGCAGCGCCGGATCGAGGATGTCGGGGCGGTTGGTGGCGGCGATGAGGATGGTGGAGCTGTTCTCCTCGAAGCCGTCCATCTCGACCAGCAGCTGGTTGAGCGTCTGCTCGCGCTCGTCGTGGCCGCCGCCCACGCCGGCGCCGCGCTGGCGTCCCACGGCGTCGATCTCGTCGACGAAGATGATCGAGGGGGCCTCGGCCTTGGCCTCGCGGAAGAGGTCGCGCACGCGGCTCGCGCCGACGCCCACGAACATCTCGACGAAGTCGGAGCCCGAGATCGAGAAGAACGGCACGCCCGCCTCGCCGGCGACCGCCTTGGCGAGCAGCGTCTTGCCCGTTCCCGGAGGGCCTACCAGCAGGACGCCGCGCGGGATCTTGGCGCCCATCTTCTGGTAGCGCTCGGGCTCGGTGAGGAAGTCCTTGATCTCCTGGAGCTCCTCGACGGCCTCGTCGATGCCGGCGACGTCGGCGAACTTGGTGGTGGGGCGGGTCTGCTCGGTGGTGCGCGCCTTGGCCTTGGAGAAGTCCATCTGGCGGTTGTTCTGGTCGCTGATGCGGCGCATGTAGTACACGAACACGCCCACGAGCAGCAGCGTGGGAACCACGTTGGTGATGAAGGCCTCGAGCAGGCCGCCGGTTGCGGTATCGACCTTGAAGGTGATGTCGGGGTGCTTCTGCATGAGCTCCTGCAGGCTGTCGTTGCCCACATAGAAGCTGTCGAAGGGACCGAGGTTGGCATCGGTGCGCTCCTCGTCCCCCTCCCAGAAGGTGCCGCGCAGGCTTCCGTCGGAGAGCTTGTAGGTGACCTCCTTGACGCGGTCGTCCTTGACGGCCTGCACGAACTCGTTGGTGGCGAGCGTCACCGACTGCGGCTGCCGCGAGAACAGCCCGCGCGGGGAGAGGACGAAGTACAGCATGATGAGCGCGCCGATGAGCATGGGCAGCATGGAAGCGCGCGGGTTGGGGGGCAGCGGCCCCCCGGAGCGTCCGGGACCGCCGCCGGAGGGCTCGCGGTCGCCGTTGAAGATGGGATCCGACACGAAGGCTCCTTATCGGGAAGCGCGATTACGAATAGACCTCGGGCTTGAGCACGCCCACATAGGGGAGGTTACGGTAGCGCTCGGCATAGTCGAGGCCGTAGCCCACGATGAACTCGTTGGGCACGTGGCAGCCCACATACTTGGGCGTGACGGGCGGGGTGTAGCCGTCGATATCCTTGACGGCGAACGCGCAGACCTCGATCGAGGCGGGGCCGCGCGAGTTGAGCATGCCGATGAGGTTGGAGAGCGTGAGGCCGGAGTCGAGGATGTCCTCCGCGATGATGACATGGCGGTCGCGGATGTTGGTCTCGAGGTCCTTGAGGATGCGGACCGTGCCGGACGACGTGGTGCCGCTGCCGTAGGACGAGGTGGCCATGAAGTCGATCGAGATGGGGCAGGTGATGCTGCGCATGAGGTCGGCCATGAAGACGACGGCGCCGCGGAGCACTGCCACCAGCAGCGGGTTCTTGTCGGCGTAGTCGGCGCTGATCTCGGCGCCGAGGCGGGAGCTGATGGCGCGGATGTCGTCCTCGCTGATGATGATGCGCTCGACGTCAGGATGGATGGTTTGCATGCTCGGCCCTCTCATTCCTCGAAATCGGATGCCTGTAGCAGGTTCAATTCTAGCAAGTAGCAGGTATGCGGCGTGCACTTGGCACGCTCGTCGATGCGAATTCCGCCAACCCACACAACGGAGCCGCGGATATCGGTGCGCACGATGGGCACGCGTGAACGGTCGGCCAGCGGAAGCTGGGTCTCGTTGAGAAGGTCGGCGAGCTTCTTGGATTGCCCGTGCATGCCGAGGGGGCAGACGAGGTCGCCGGGGTGGGGCGTGTCGACCCAGAGGCGCCCGCCCAACGTGCCGTCGATGCCGCAGGCGGCGGCATCGAGCAGGACGGAGCTCTGCCCCCACTCGCCGGCATGGGAGCGGGCGAGCTCGACGGGGTCCGCCCCGTGCTCGACCGCGACGAGGCGTGCCGAGAGCACCTTGCCAGAGGCGAGCTCGAGACGTCCGGGCACCTCGAGCCATGCGGCGACGCGGCTGGCGTCGGCGCTTCTGGCGCGCAGGAAGAGCAGGCCGTGCTCGACGCGGACATCGATGCCCATGGGCAGGGTCACCGAGCCTGCACCTGCGGAGACGAGCTCGAGCACGCGGTTGATGTGGCGCGCCTCGAGGCGCGCCTCAGCCTCCACCATGAGCAGGGCGCTGCGCACCGCACGGCGCGCCAGGGCGACCTCGCTCGCGGCAAGGCGCGCCGCATCGAGCGCGATGATCCCGCGCTCCTGCTTGCGCGTGAGGTCGTGCATCAGGCGCGAGGCGAGCGCGCCGAGATAGGCGTCCTCGTCGGAGAGGATGTCGCAGGTGGATGCTATGCTCGCGACGGTGCGCGGGTTGCGGCGCTCGACCACGGGGAGCACCTCGTGGCGCACGTAGGCGCGCAGATAGCGCGTATCGCGGTTGGTGTCGTCCTCGCGCCACACGATGCCGCGCATGCGCAGGTACTCGCAGAGCTCGTCGTGGGTGCGGTCGAGCAGCGGGCGCACGATGCGGTTGCGGCGGCGCGGGATGGACGAGAGCCCGGAGGCGCCGCTCCCGCGGATGGCGTTCATGAAGAAGGTCTCCGCCCGGTCGTTGGCGGTGTGGGCCGTGCAGATGCGGGCGGCGGAGCGCGGGGTGCCGAACTGCTCCGAGAGCTCGTTGGCGAGTTTGGCTGCCGCCGCATAGCGCGCCTCGCGGCCCGCATTCTCCACGTTGTCGCCGGTCGCGGCGGCGGCAGCGGCCACGTCGATGCGCTCGACCGTGCAGGGGATCCCGTATTCGGCGGCGAGGCCGCGCACGAACTCCTCGTCCTCGTCCGCATCGAGGCCGCGCAGCTGATGGTTTATGTGGAGCACGTGCAGGCGCTCGCGCGCGATGCGCGCGCATCCGCGTCCGTCGTCGATATCGAGCGCCGAGGTTGCCGCCAGCACGAGCAGCGCCGTTGAGTCGGCACCTCCCGACACCATGAGCACGACCGGTGCGCGCAGCTCATCGTCGGCGGCGCCGCTGGGCCGCTCGAAGGGGCTTCTCCCCGTGGGATATCTGCGACTGACGCTCGGCATGCACGCTCCTTTTGACGTTCGTCTATTGTCGCACATCGGGACGGCCGTCCAGTGCGGGTGCTATGCTCTTTACCATGGAAGCGAACATCCATCTGCACATACTGGCAAGCGGCTCCAAGGGCAACGCCTGCGTGGTCGAGGGGCCGCGGGGATCCGTGCTCATCGATTGCGGCATCTCCCGCCGCGCGCTGCTCGCGCGCGCCGCCGAGCTGGGCGTAAACATGTCGCGTGTCCGGGCGCTCCTGCTCACGCACGAGCACTCCGACCACGTATCCGGCGTGTCGGTGCTCGCCAAGGGATTCGACGGCGGCATGTACGCCACCGCGGGCACCATCGGCGCCCGGAGCTACCTCGCCAACCTGCCGTTCACGACCTTCGCCCCGGGCGATGTGCTGGAGATTGCCGGCATGGGCATACGCACCTTCCACACCAGCCACGATGTCGTCGACCCCGTTGGGTTCCGCTTCGAATGCGGCGGCGACGCGCTGGGGTACTGCACCGATACGGGAGTGCTCACGCCGGAGGCGACCGAGGCGCTCTGCGGATGCCGCATCCTCGCGCTCGAGTCCAACCATGACGTCAGGATGCTCAAGGAGGGCCCCTACCCCGGCTATCTCAAGGCGCGCATCCTCGGGTCGGGCGGGCACCTCTCCAACGACCAGGCCGCGGAGGCCCTGCCCCAGCTCCTCTGCGATGGCACCGAGACCGTCGTCGCCATGCACCTCTCCGAGAAGAACAACCTTCCCAGCATCGCGCGCAGGACGCTCGAGGTGGCGTTGGGCAACCGCGCAGCCGTGGTCATCGCCGCGCAGGATGCCCCCAAGAGCGTGCGGTAGGCAGCCGCGGCCCTGCTGTCCCGCATAACCGCCCCGCACAGAAAACCGCAGGCCCGAAGGCCTGCGGTTCAAGGCGCCGGTATGTATCTGGTGCGTTAGTCGATGGCGATCTTGGTGACGTTTGCCTTCTCCTCGACCTTGGGAACGTTGA
>CAMOLV010000150.1 GCA_946619045.1 uncultured Coriobacteriales bacterium
CTGGGCCCGTGGGACTACCTCACCACGATCTGCCTGAACTACGCCAACCCCGAGGGCGTGCCCGCCGGCATGACCTCGCTCTCGATCACCAACCTGCCGCTGCCCGAGAGCTTCTTCGGCGTGACCGCCGACACCTACCAGGAGACCCGCCGCCGCGTCGCCAAGCAGATGATCGACCAGGTCTCCGCCCGCCTGGGCGTGAACCTGCTCGACCGCGTGATCGACATCGAGTTCGAGACGCCCGTCTCGGTGGCGCACTTCCCGGGCAACTATCTGGGCGGCATCTACGGCTACCAGCACTCCATGGACAACTCCGTGGTCGGCCGCCTCGAGGACTTCGAGCGCGACCAGTACATCAAGGGCCTCGTGGGCTGCGCCTCGCACCAGCTCGTGGGCGACGGCATGGCGTGCAACATCAATAATGGCAAGATCGCGGCCAAGGCGATCCTCACGTGGATGCAGGAGGCCAAGTAGCCATGAAGATCAAAGGATTCCTGAAGGACGTCACCGGCGCCATGCGCGTCACGAACGCCCGCCGCAACCTCATCGCCGAGGCGAGCAGCGCCAACCTCTACAAGGACCCCATCCGCGAGCTCTGCGCCGAGCTGCACCCCGAGGCCACGCACGTGCGCGTGACCCGCGTCGAGGATGCCTCCCCCACCGCCAGGACCTTCACGTTCGAGGCCGTCGACGGCGAGGTCCTGCCGCCGTTCCAGGCCGGCCAGTACGTCTCGTTCGAGCTCGAGATCGGCGAGACGCTCACCACGCGCCCCTTCTCGATCTCGAGCGCACCGTTCCAGGCGCGCACGGGCGAGAACCCGTTCTTCCAGGTGACCATCCGCACCTCCCGTCCCGGCGAGGGCTTCGTGGCGCCGTGGTTCTACGAGAACGTCAAGGTGGGCGACGAGTTCACCTGCCATGTGCCGTTCGGGTTCTTCTTCTGGGAGCCGCTGCGCGATGCCGAGCACGTCGTGGCGCTCGCCGGCGGCAGCGGCATCACGCCGTTCCACTCCATGGCCGCCGAGATCGCCCATGGCACGCTCGACTGCGACCTCACCATCCTCTACGGCTCCGTCTCGCCCGACGACGTGATCCTCGGCGATGACCTCGCCGAGATCGCCGCAGGCTGCGACCGCGTCAAGATGGTCAACGTCTTCTCCGGCAAGGACGTCGAGCTGCCCGAGGGCGCCGAGGCGGGCTTCATCACCGCCGAGCTCATCGAGAAGTACACCGAGGGCAAGCCCTCCGACGGCAACACCAGCTACTTCGTGTGCGGGCCGCTCGCCATGTACGACTTCGTGGCCGGCGAGCTCGAGAAGCTCGAGGTGCCCTTCCGCCGCGTGCGCATGGAGGTCTTCGGCGCCCCGCGCGATGTGACCAAGGCCGAGGGCTATCCTGCGGACGCCGAGGCACGCACCGTGAAGCTCACCGTGAAGCGCGGCATCCAGGAGGATGTCATCGACGCCTCGACCCTCGAGCCCATCGCGGTTGCGATGGAGCGCGCGGGCATCAAGAACCGCACCCGCTGCCGTTCCGGCGCCTGCGGCTACTGCCGCTGCCGCGTGCTCGACGGCGAGTTCTTCGTGCCCGCCGTGGGCGATGGACGCCGCTTCGCCGACAAGCAGTACGGCTACGTGCACGCCTGCTCGACCTACCCCCTCACCGACATGCGGATCGAGGTCCCCATCATCTAGTCGCGCGGCACATCGAACGCCCGAAAAGAACACGGGTCGGACGCACTGCGCCCGACCCGTTCTTCGTGCAGCCGTTATCCCTGCTACAGGATCTGGTCGAGGAAGCGCCCCGCGGCGTGGCGGACGGCCTCCGTCGAGAGCCTGCCCTCCTTGAACGCCTTCTTGAGCGCCTTCACGACGCCCGCGCCGCCGGGCATGATCAGGTCGACGCCCGCCTCGTTCAGGGAGCGCACGGGCACGACGCCCGCGCAGTACCGCCGCGAGCACCGCAGGTAGGGGCACATGCGTTGAGTCTGAACGATCAGGGGTCCAACCGTTCAGACTCAAAAGGGCTATCCGAGCCCGCCGTTCTTGCACAGCTCGTCTACCTGCGGGTCTTTCGGGCAACCTTCCGACAGGGTGCATTGAGACTGAACGGTTAGGCGCCTAACCGTTCAGTCTCGACGAATGCGGAAGTCCCGTCGAACCCTTAGATCTTCGCGAGCGCCTGGTCGAGGTCGGCGATGATGTCGTCCACGTCCTCGAGGCCCACCGAGAGGCGGATGAGGTCCTCGCCCAGATGCGCGGCCTCGAGCTCCTCGGCCGAGAGCTGCGAGTGCGTGGTCGAGGCGGGGTGGATGATCAGGCTCTTGGCGTCGCCCACGTTGGCGAGCAGCGTGTGGAGCTTGACGTTGTTGATGACCTCGAGGCCGCCCTGGCGGCCGCCCGTGGTGCCGAACACCACCACGCCGCCGTAGCCGCCGTGGAGCAGGCGCGATGCCACCTCATGGCTCGGATCGTTCTCGAGGCCGGAGTAGCGCACCCACGAGACCTTGGGATGGCTCTCGAGGAACTTCGCCACGGCCAGCGCGTTCTGCGAGTGGCGCTCGACGCGCAGGGAGAGCGTTTCGAGGCCCAGGCCGATGAGCTGAGCCGCATAGGGGCTGAGCGTGGGGCCGAGGTCGCGCAGGCGCTGCGCGAGCACGCGGGTCGAGAAGGGCGCCGCAGGAGCAGCCTTGGTCCACACCGCGCCGTGGTACGACTCGTCGGGCTCGGTGAGCGTTGGGAACTTGCCCGGGACGGCCTCCCAATCGAACGTGCCGGCATCGATCACGGCGCCGCCGATCGTGACACCGTGGCCGCCGATCCACTTGGTGAGCGATTCGATGATCACTGCGGCGCCGTCGTCCGCTGGACGGTAGAGGTACGGCGTCGCGAAGGTGTTGTCCACGATGAGCGGCACGTTGAGCGAGGCCGCCGCCTGCGCGAGCGCGGGCACGTCCGCCACATCGACGAGCGGGTTGCCGATGGTCTCGACGTACCAGAACTTGGTGTTGGGCTGGGTGGCGGCAACGAAGGCGTCGATATCGTTATTGCGCACGAAGGTGGTGGTGATACCCAGGTCGGCGAGGGTATGGAGCAGGATGTTCCAGGTGCCGCCATAGAGGGAGTCGGAGGCCACGATATGGTCGCCCGCCTTGGCGATGTTGGTGAAGGCGAGGATCTCGGCAGCATGGCCGGAGGCCACGGCGACGGCGCCGGCGGCGTTCTCGAGCGCGGCCACGCGGGCGGCGATCGAGTCGGTGGTCGAGTTGGTCAGGCGGCTGTAGACGTTGCCGGGGCGCGAGAGCGCGAACTTCTCGGCGGCGTCGGTCGCATCGTCGAACTGCCACGCGGCGGTGGCGTAGACGGGCAGCGAGGACGAGCCGGTCACGGGATCGGGCGCGAGGCCCGCGTGGATCTGCAGGGTGTTGAAGTGCTTGGCGGGGTCCTGGGCGAAGCTGGGATCGAGTTGGAATGCCATGATGTGCTCCTTGTCTTGAGGCGGGTTGCGTGGGTGGGAAGCCCGAGCTCGAGACAGGTGCAGCGATGGCGTTGAGGGAGAGGAGAGAGATGCGCGACCGCCGCCCGAGCTAGCTGAGCTCGGGCTTGGGCATGAAGAGCCCCAGGCAGATCAGACGGTTATAGACATGCTTCTTCTTCATGGTTTTATCCTAGCAACTTGCTAGGAATTAGTGCGGCGCGTTAACAGCCTTGTCACAGAGCGCGCGTACGGCCGTTACCAGATGAAGTTGGATTTGAGCATCTCGCCGTTGTCGATGAGGATGTCCTCGCCCGTGATGGAGCGGTTGGTGACCGCCATGAAGTACGCGAGGTCGGCGATCTCCTCGGGCTCCGCCCACTTGCCCAAAAGCGACTCGGCGAGCACGGCAGCATACAGCTCCTCGCTGTCGAGGATGTGCGAGCAGGCGGGGGTGATCACGCCGCCCGGGGAGATGCTGTTGACGGTCACGCCGCGCGGCGCGAGGGCGAGGGCGAGGTTCTTCATGTAGCCCACGATGCCCGCCTTGCTCGCCACGTAGCGCGGGAACTCGGAGCCGCTGCGCGCCGACGCGGAGGCGATGAACACGACGGAGCGCAGCGCGGGGCTCGCCATATAACGCTCGGTGAAGGAGATGGTCGCCTCGAGGTTGACCGCGATGGCGTCGACATCCTCGAGCGTGCCCGCGTTGTTGACGATGACCTCGACGCCGTCGATCTTAGGCAGGTCGGTGTCGCGGATGTCGTTCACGAAGTGCGTGTAGGCGGGGTGGTCGATGGCGGACTCGGCGATGTCGATGCCGAAGACGCGATGGCCCTCGGCGAGGAACTTCTCGGCGCAGGCCTTGCCGATGCCGCTGGACGTGCCGCTGATCAGGA